>JAGVEU010000177.1 GCA_020057985.1 Calditrichota bacterium
GAATTATTCTTGCGTGCGGATGCCCGTGCGTTGATGTTCGCCGGAGCCGGACGGGAAGTGCTCTGGGACACTACACAAGCAAATTACAGTAACACGAATTCCCTCAGCGATCCAAGTCGCAATCGTCGCACTCCCTTTGCGATCTGTCACGAGACCTTGTTTGATCTGCTGGATGGCGGAATCACTTCTCAACTCGTTACCGTGCAGATGCACTCTTATGACACGCAAGCGCATACCGGTCTTAGAGACGTTCAAGTCTCTGCGTTTGCCGATGACAGCAAACCCAATCCGCCGCTTCGTGATCGCGCCGAACATCTCGATCTTGTGCATTACATGGGACAATTTCCCGTACAAGGTCTCTCCGGTTATCCGGAAATCACTCGCAGTATAGAGCAGTACATATCGCTGTGGTCAAGCCCGCAATACTATTTCTATACGGGAAGCGACTCGATTGCCATTCTAAGCAGCGGCGATCTCATTGGAGCGGGCATAAATCAGCAAGGGCAATACAGCCATCGAGTGCATAACACCGACGTTGATCCGGAGAACTTCATTCATGTCGAGATTGATGAATACCCCGACGGACTTTGGAGTCCCACCCGCTGGCAGGACTGGTTGCCGGGGAACATGCCTGCGACAATGCAAACCTACGCGCTTGCGCTGGAGTACTATGATCCGCTCATTAGAGCATTAGACAGTGCAATTCACCACAGCATCTATCCCGACTTCATCCCGCCGGTAACCGTTCAACTCCTGCAAGCCGTTCATATCGCCGCCGATACGGTCTATCTGCGTTGGATTCCGCCGGCAATAGATCGCTTTTTCGACACTTACTTGCTCTACTATGATACCGTCGAGATTTCTGGAGCTTCTCCTTGCCTCACTCGATTGAATAGCGGGTTGTCATCGCTCGTGGATTTCCGGACCACGTTCATCACTGCGCGAGGGTTTCCGCAACCGGTTAGCCGCTATCGCTTTGCCATAGGCAGCCGCGACATTTGGGGCAACTATGCAGTTCGCTCGAATTCTTTGATGCTCACAGGCGGCACTGTAGCCTATCGCCTCTCAGACACGTACATCGGATGCGGGGCGGGCTGTCGTGAGGATACGCTTTATCTGACATTCAGCGAAACCGGCTATGTCGTCGGTCAGCTATTCGTCGTTTTGCCCGCGCAACTTGAGGTGACGTGGCCGGCGGGGAATCAAAATCAGAATGTCATGCCCAGCGCGAACGTGGCAACAAATCTGCAATTCTCCACAGCCCGGCGCGTTGGCAGCAGTACATCCGACACGATCGAAGTCAATGTGCAGTGGCGACCGCCTTACAGTGATGGCAATGCCACTCGCAATATCGCGTCCATTCCGTTTCGCAATCAATCCGCCACAACCACCGGCCCGTTGGCAATCACCGCACGGGACACCTCTGTCTTCTACGATTCGAGTGGCATGGCCCATGTTAATTCCTTCTTCGTAGGGCCGATAACCGTTTACAATGATTGCTCCGCTCCCAGTACTTCGATTTCCTACAGGACTCCTGCTCCGACTTGCGCTTTCGGGACTTCATCTGCCTCACAAGGGAGAATTAGTGTCAGCGTGCTACGCGGCTCAACTCCCAACAACTCACAGCTTAGCTTAGCCTACGTGGAGGTCAATGCCAATGCAAGTCAGCGCATCGTGCTCTTCAATATTCTTCAGTCCGGCAATTATTCGAACAGCTCATTTCCAAGCGCTTCCGACGCTGTCACCATGTGGAATTACCTGAATTCCGGCTGCAACAATCTTGTGGTGCACTCCTTCGATCACGAATGCAATGAGGGCATTTCTACTACACTGGTCGTCGTCAAGGACATTTCTCCACCCGGACTTATCGTTGTGAACTCTGATACCGCCTTTTGCTACAACAACACGGTGGGCTCAGCTAACTATGGCGGCTCGTTGCTCGATAATTTCTTGGATGTGACGACATCCCTTGGCGCGGGTTCATGTGCCGCCGGCACAGGCACGCTGACGATCAGTTACGGCGTGAATAATTGGATTCCAATTAATCTCCCTCCCGATCTTGCCGGCT
Source organism: Calditrichota bacterium (assembly GCA_020057985.1). Taxonomy (GTDB): domain Bacteria; phylum Electryoneota; class RPQS01; order RPQS01; family RPQS01; genus JAGVEU01. The sequence continues at coordinate 2,069 of JAGVEU010000177.1, forward strand.
ATCCCAATACAGATTCTGAAGCGCTTCCGCTCTGGACATGGATTGTTTCGCAAGTTCCCATCACAGCCAACGGTGAACTCCATACATTCATGCTACAGGCAAGAGACTGCGCAACAAATACAGCCAGTGATTCGTTTGCGATTCACATTGATCTGACATCACCTGCCAATACGCTGACTCAATTTGATGCTCGTCCCACTGACATGGGCATTTGGCTCAAATGGGAATGGACCTATAGCTCTTCTCAGGCTACTTCTATGGAGGTTTGGCGAAGCGCATTCATTGCGGACTATCCATCCTATACCATTGATCGTTGGAGTGATTTATCCAATCCTGCATACTACCCAATTGCCTATCCTCCTGCCAACTTTGTGCGAGTGGCTCAGCAGAATGGCATGGCTTCTACAGCTTCAGGCGAATATAATATAGCCAATGGACAAGGCCATATTGTCTTTGGCGGTCCGGAGAATAGCTACTGGCTCGATCAGGATTCCTCATGGAATGATGAGAGTGAGGATCGCGGTATCTATCGCTACGTGACTTTCATCAAGGATGCAGGTGGTAATCTGTCAACTGTGGCGGGTTATTCATTGAACATGAACGCGGATCGTTCTACCAATTACTGGCTGGGAGACTATACGCGTGATGTCACTCCTGATCCGAACGGTTCAAGCGGAATCGTTAGCACCGCCGATCTATCCCTGCTGTCTGCAATCTATTTCACGTCAGTTCCACCGACTGCAAGCCTCTACGACATCGGTCCTGAGAATTCGGAGAACGATTTAGGCAAAGGCATTCCCTCACCTGACGGCCAGATTGATTTCTTCGACCTCGTGCCTTTTAGCGCCAACTTCGGAGCAACCGGCCCGAACTCCTTTCATGTGAACTCACCTCATCGCAGACCGACGTTCAATCTTGACGCACAACCGCTTGCTGCAATCAGGCGAGTCAATCAGAACTTGATTGGAACAGGCGATGAGTTTGAGATCTTAGTTTCGCTCTCCGGAAACTCTGATCATCGAGTCAAGGTGGTTCAGAGCACTCTTCATTATGACATGGATATCCTCGACGCAATCTCTGTCTCTTCCAACACGGTGGAAACCCTCGATGGCGTCTCTTTCGTAGTGGCAAGACTCATCGAAGGAGAATCCGGCAGGATTGGAATTGCAGCCGCTGCCTTAGGCGAACTCGCTGGCATTAGCGGAGATTGCGATCTTGCAACGATGACCTTCCTTTGGAAGAGTGAACATGCTGCTGTTACGCAAATTGAGTTGCGAGAGACTCGCTTTGCGGACGGGACGGGACACATGATTCAGGGGGTCAGCAGCAAAATCACCGTCACTGTGGAAAACGCGATTCCATCAGTCTACGCACTTTACCAGAACTATCCCAATCCATTCAACTCCGCGACACAGATTCAGCTTGACCTGCCCCAAGCGAGTCCTGTCGAACTGACCATCTTCAACTCCCTTGGTCAGGAAGTTGTCACTTTGATCGAGCGGACTCTTCCCGCAGGCGTTCATAGGCTCTCATGGAACGCGCAGGATGCGGCCGGAACGAATGTGTCCAGCGGGATCTATTTCATTCATGTGAAAGCAAGCAACTTCTCCGCGATCAAGAAGATGGCCTTGATCCGGTAGCTTCTCACTGTCCCGATGTTCTTGGATTCTTCGGTTCTGTCCCTCGCGCCGGATAAATGAGATTGTTGCGAATCAGTCGCTCCGCCGTTTGATAATACGCCTGTAACTCTCGCCGCATACTGTCAACAACTGCCGGCTCCTTGGCAAGCAGATTAGTCCGCTCGCCATGTAAACTAAAGAGCGCGACATCCTTCTTAATATCGCTCACCAATACCCGATCTCCTCTCTGCCATTCCACAAGGTTTGATTGAGTCATCACTGCGAACTTCTGTATTGTGTCCGGGTCCAACATACTTCGACCGAAGCACGAATGTGACGCATTTACTCCCGTCAGATCGAGGATGGTTGGCAGAATGTCCAGATGGCTCATCAGGCGATTGTCCACAGCAGGCTTGAGCCTTTCTGGAGCATGAAAGACACACCCGACCCTGAATCGCTCTTCCTCTGACGCATGTGTGGTGTGATCTCCCACAATCACATATAGCGTACGCTTGAATCTTGCTCGTGAGGATTCCCGTGTGAAAAACTCCTGTAGGGCACTGTCAAGATAGGCAAACGTGTTCAGAATCTCCGCATTGGGTGTCGAAGGATGAAAAGGTGCAGAGAATCCTCGCGGCAGCGCCCACGGAGCATGTGTGCACAGTGTGAAAATGCCGTAATGAAGAGGCTCTGCCATGCTGTCCATTTCTTGCGACATCCGCATCAGCGCGAGATGATCCCACACCCCCCATGAACCGTTTTGAGCTGATCCAGGAAAATCTGCGGCGCTGACGAATTTCTGATAACCTGCCATTCTTGCGATGGCCATCACTCCCATTGAGCCGGGAGCTGCTGCATGCATGAACCGGATTTGGTATCCCAGTTCTCCAAACAGATCTCCCATTCCCCGCAGTCTTGGCAATGTGAATGTGATTCCATAGGGATTGCCACCGAGATTCGGAACTGAGGCAAGGATCGCGCATAGCCCCCGAAAGCTCCGCGTGCCCACTGCTGTGCAATTCGTGAAAATCAGACTTGATTCGGCCAGCGAATCGAGAAACGGCATCGCACTCACAGTTCCCCCATGACTTTGCAGGTAGGAAGCATTCAGCGACTCGATGACCAGCAACACCACGTTGAGTGGCTCGCCCGAATCAGCAACCGATATGGCCGGACGAGATACACGCAAAAGTGGATACTGATCCGATTCAAAGCGATCGCGAGAGCTCGCTATCATTTCGCGCGTTGCTGCGAATGCTACACTGTCCGGCAGCGAAAACCTTGGCGGACGGGACTCAAGAAACATGGTCGCAAGGAAGCTATACCAGCCGTTGAGTGATAGATTTCCAGCAATGGTACTGTTTGTCATCACCGCATCTGAACTTTTCAAAGGCTCCTTCTGCCAGCCGCCGCGGATTCCAAGTACGGTCACGGCTGTAACAACCAAGAGGGTTCCAAGACTACTCCACCAACCGTTGGGTGTTTCGCGCAATAAGGGTCTGAACTGCAAACAAATGACCTTGACAATGAGGATCAAGAGCACAATCAGACCCATGAATGCGAAAGGGTACTCAGTCAGGACAAGCATCAGCATCGGGCCAAGATCCTGATAAACACCTGCCGGTTCAATGGTGAGGTGATGTCCACTTTCGCCATAGAATAGCAGATCGCTCCACAGAAAGCCAGTAGCCACAACTAAAGCAATCGCTGTGAACCACGAGGCAAAGACAATAACCTTCGACCTGATTCTCAGTGGCCACGGCAACCAGCATGACAGAAACGGTAAGCTAATCGTCAGCAGCGTTGTGGAAAGATCAAACCGAAACCCGACGAGAAAAACCGTGATCATCTCCCGCCACGACACCGCAGTAAAATATGAGCGGTATACCACAAGAAAGAGTCCCCGCCACAAGAGCAGCATCACCATCGTGATGAAGATGACTCGCAGCCACACCACTAATGCAGGAGCGAATAGAAATTTACGAAATGACAAACTTGCTTTTTGTGTATCTTTCGCGATCAATCTCTGTTCCAATTTAAGACATTCATAGAAATATGGTCATGGTGTTTGCGGGGATGACAATAAGCCAAAATGTACGAACTTCCACGGACTCTTGCACGCCCAGTCGCCCCGTGCGCCTGTGCATCTGTCTATTTGTTCAACCAGCGAGACAAAAAGGGTCTGTAAGTCTTTAACTTACAGACCTTAGCGCATTGATATCCATCGGTTTAGTGCAATAATATAGCTATTCTCGAAATCCTTCCGACATGCACGCCGAGCAGGGTTAAGGTCTTCCGCAACCCTGCCGAAATCTTTTGTCGGATTGTTTTCGAGAACCACTATTTGAAGCACAGACTTGCTCATCCAAGGAAGTATACAAAGAGGCGACCAATCATGGCCGCCTCTTCTTTCATCCTTCATCCCTCATCCTTCATCCTTATCTTATCAGCGCCATCTTCTTCGCGTCGCTGAAATTTCCGGCGATGAGCTGATAGATATAGACTCCGGAGGCGACGGTCATGCCGTGTGAGTCTTTGCTGTCCCATAGCAGGCGATAAGCACCCGCCGCGCGAACTTCATCCACCAGAGTTGTCACATGCTGACCGAGGGTGTTGAAGATTTTCAGTTTGACGTGAATGTTTTCCGGCAGATCGAACTTGATCTCCGTGTTTGGGTTGAAGGGGTTGGGATAGTTCTGATAGAGCGTGTATGAAAGCGGCATTGTCAGTCTTCGACCAGATTCAGAATTGAGGAGCCTGTGAAGGTAGTTTATTTGCTGTTGAGACCAGTCAACATGGGTTCTACTTGCCTCGATCTTTCTTCCGGCAATAGGACCGATGGCCTGAGTCGAAGGCTGCTCTGCGGCAAACGCAACGAGTGCGCTATCCACTAAAGCTGTTACGGAATCCAATGGAGAATTAAGTTGGCTGGCAATTAAGGAGAATCCAGCCATCGCCGAGTCAGCGCTGCCACCGTAGATTTGGGTCTTGACAGCATTAAAGCTCGCTGCGATTCGAACACTTGATTGATTGCAGGTATCAGCAAGCATGCGCAATCGGCTGCGAAGTGAGTCTAATGCTTCATCACCTCTCATACCGGTTAGAAAGAGCAATTCAAGCTGGGTGAATGTTTGGAATGAAGCGCCCTCATAGTCATTGACGGCAAGCATTTCAGATAGAGTGCTATAGGCCGTCGAGTCATCATTGCGCTCTTCTGCTTGTCGAACTGCGATATAGCTCTCCTCTATTGGATCCAAGGTTCGCGGATTGTCTAATTGACCACATAGAGGAACGTTCGTAGTATCATACATCGGATTGGCGGTGAAGAAGCCGGGTGGTTGGAAACGCCACGGGTTCACCTCTGACCAATAATTGTACCCCACTGCGTTATTGGGAGCAGTTGCCGACATAAATGGAAATGGTGCGTTCACGGAGCACATGTTGTTGCCGTCCTTGTACACCATTGTCCCTCGTTGCAGCTTGACTGCAGTATTGGCGCTGTAGAACTTATTCCACCCCAGTCCTGTTTGCGAAGAATAACCCAATTGAATCGCTGCGTTGTCCCAGACCTCCATTTGAAACGGCAAGTTGTGGGCAATCAGGTTGCAGATCAAACTGGCTCGCGTTCCCCAAAGCGAAAGACCGCTTGTGCCTTGCTGACTTCCATTGAATGTTATGATGTTTTCTTCGATGCGAGGTGGATCAATGGGATTGCAATCAGAGTAGTCCCACTGCCAAAACAACCCACCTTTGGAGTTTCTCGCGATGTCGTTGCCGAAGATCCAGCCGTTTGAACGAAGCCCAACGACTCCGTTAGTATTGTCCGTAATGAGACAGTTCTCCGCGCTTGCCAGGGCAGTACAGCATTTCTCAAACACGATGCCATTGTTGCATTGGGACACTCGGGACTGTGAGATTCTGGCGTGGTTCGCGCCGTGGAAAGTAATCCCAGCTTTGGCTCCTTCGATGATGCAATAGCTGAGTTCGTGCCCCACACCACCTTCGATATAGATGCCGTTCCAGAGCGAGTCTGGCTGATAGAGACCGACAAAACTGATCGAGTCGAACGGAAGTCCTATGGCTTCAATTGTTCCTTTTACAGTGAGACCAGAGTTGGGCAGAAAATACACTCGCGTTCCCGGCTTTATCTTTAGCGTGGAAGTTGGAGGAATCACTATTTCACCATCCACATAGATTTCTCCCGCCCATGTCGCTGAGTTGCTCACCGTCGTATTTCCCATCCAAACAACACCTTGCGACGCTTTCCGTGCAGCGTCATGGCGATATTGTGTCCAGCCCGGTTGGTAGCGCTGAAAAGTCTCGTCAGTTGCTCGTTTTACAAACGGAGAGAAGAAGTGTCCCTCCGCATCTTCCGGACAACTTCGCATGAAAAGGAATACGGCTTCTGCACGGCCATCGTCACCCAAGTCGCCCAATGCAGGCGACACAACCATCGAATCCCACGGGCCGACATAAGATGGGAATCCGGGTAAATTGGTACCATCGCCTCGTCGAGCGCTAATCCATGTCGAATCCGCGTGGGAAGAACAGAATCCAATAAGCTCGTGTCCATACTGCGGTAGGAAAACTGCGCGAGTTCCCGTTTGATACCCTGATTGAGGTTGGATTGCAGCGTGTGCTCGATATATGTAGGGCGGCTGTGGATCTGGCGGCGGGTCGGGCCACAGGTTCAGAGTGCGATCCATGAAGAGTGGTGCGGTCGGTCGCCATGCCCTCCCTTCGTGTGGAAACAGAGAGCACAAGCCATCTCCAGCCTGAAGCCCTCCGAGTCGGGAAAGAACAACTTCACTTCGAAAGACTGAAGTGTTAGTCAAGATTATGGTTGACGGCTCGGCATCAATAGCAAACCCGCCGATATCCGCATATAGACGATACGCGAATGCATTCTCGTCGCCGGCCGATGACAAATGAATCCACAAATCAGGATATTCAGCTCGGTGAATTGGAGCAACAACAGGACTTGGATTAACAGTAGGGAGATCGTCACGTTCGTCCGTAAGCGTACACAACTCGATAAACGTTCCACCTTCCCACTTAAGGACAAACAGGCGGAGTTCATGAGCGGTTCTGTCCTTCACCGCAGCAATGACCTCATCAAAGCCGTCTCGATCCACATCCAGCAGTGCGAGCGCTCCCATTGAGTAACGTTCCTCCGTATCTGCTGACGCGAGTAGTTCATAGACATGGTAAGTAAGCGTTTGCAGAGTGAAATCGGGATTGACTACGACAATGACAGGCAGATATGTTGGTGGATTTTCATTGACTCGTAGAAGTGCAGGGACCACGATTTCGGGTCCTTCGTTGTAGTTTCCGATGTCAGCAATTGACGGGCCGCTCATTAATTTGAGTAGGTCCATATTATCGAATTGCCAGTCAGGCCAAACAGATAGTTCGGGGGTCCATCTCTGAATCCGAAATTCGAATTCTTGCCATATATGATCCATTACCCAAACAATCTCGCGGTTGCCGTCGGGATGAGGCGGATTACCGTCAAAGAAATCTGTCACGGCGATCTGCCCAATAATTCGGTAGTATGGATCAACCTGCACTGAGTCAATGACATCAAGTTCATGATCAAGAATTGCCACGGTAGATTGGCCCGCAATTCCGCCAACCCCTGGCCTGAAATAGGATAGAATGATCTCCTCGCAATTGTAGTCAAGCGGATCAAGATCGCAAGTCGTCGGAGGATCGGGTATCGCAATAAACCGTGGCCGAATGCCTCCCTTAACCTCTTCGTCTGCAATGCCGATTGGAACGCAGATTGTGTCTACACGCTCTTTGAAGATGTCTTGATCAGGGGGAGGAAGGTGAGATCGAACACGAACGCCCATGGAGATGAACTGCCCGATTGAACCCTGAGCGGAGACATTCACCACGAACTTGTGCTCAGGCGAGGTGACCAAGCGCTCAGCAAATTCAAGCTCCAAGTCATTGCTAATATCACCTGCTGTGCGCATCCCGTCCACAATCTGAACCAGCGGATCAATGGGAAGGAGTTCAACTTCATCCACAAATCCGTGGGACCAGAAGTTCTGGAAAACCAGTTGAATATGATTATATCCAATGACCACGCGGCGGGTGTCAATGGCTGCTTCCTGCGTCCACAGATCAATGAAAAAAGGCTGAGGACAGGGGCGAGTGTAATTGAGAATGTTGGTTTCGAAATCAAAGTCATCCCAAAGCAGCGCCCGTTCAGCATCAATGCGACCGGCGCCCATGTAACCGCCCAGCATCTCCCAGTTTTCACAGTAGATGTTGTGCGATGTCCCCATGATTCGTTGAGTGGTTGCTTCCGCGGTCAGATTGAAATTTGCCCGTACCAGAGACGCAAGCGCCGCGACTTGCGGCGCTGAATAGGAAGATCCTGAGTCATTGGTCGTGTCACGATACACCTCCAGGTCCTCCTCATGGGTTATGGATATAATATCGGTACCCGGCGCCCAGACCTTGCTCTGCGGATAAGTACCATAGCTCCCTCTGGGATTTCGCCGATCATCCCAGTCCACCCATCCTGCCGTAAGCGTTGTGGGTAGAGCATTCCAGAATCTTGGATTATATGTTCCACCGTTCCCCCCTGAGAAAACAAAAAGAGTGCCAGCCCCTAGACCTCCGTGATTGAAAGCTCGAAGCACAGCATCCGCGAAAAGAGTTTCGTCTCCCGTATCTTCGAAGAACCCGCGCTCGAGATTTTTCGACATGGTGGCCACCTTAAGCGTTGCTCCAGCGTAGTTGATGCCTTCAATAATGTCCGATAATCGGTTTGCATATACCCATTGATTGTCAATAAACCGTCCGTATGTGCCAAAGCCGATATTCACAATTCTCGCACCCGGATACGGGTCAATGGGTTGCGGACCTTGAGGAGTTAAATAAGAAGGATCTACCCAAGCTCCAGCCAACCCTGCGATTTTCTGGTGTTCAGCATTTCCATCGTTTATGTGAGACGCGATGATTCCCGCTATTCGCGAGCCGTGCCATGTACAGTAATACCAATCGCCTGCCGTATTCACAGGAATCCACGGTAACCAAGCAAACGATGGATTTGCAAGGCACGAGACTGCAATGTTGCATTCAGTGATTTCTACGATCGGATCTTGGGAGTATGGGTCTCCGAAAAACATGCCATTCACATCATCGCACGCGCCATTGCCATCATTGTCTACACCGTCAATATCACTGCAGTCGAGGATGCGATTGTCATTCAGGTCCTCCGCCTCCGCATAGAAGATATTGCCGAAGTTATTGCTGTTATCAGCAAAATATATCTCCGGATGGCGGGGCGTGGAAGAGTACGAATCCATGACTCCCACGTTCAGCGGATCATGCCGATTGCGATTGCTGTGGTAGAAATTCCAGCCTCCCTCCCAGCGACATTGGTCATGTAAGTACGGTCTCTGCCGATGATGAACATCATCATAGTAAGAATCATTGGGGATTGCGTACTGCTCTGACAAGAGCACATAATCCGGGGAGACCGAACGCACAATGCCTATGGCGCGGAGTTCCTGCACTGCTGAATACACATCAATATCCTCAGTGAATTCAAGCCGATAGGTTCGTACGGTATCACCGGGAACAGGGTACAGATACCGGATGGTGTCCTTTGGTAGTCCGGATAGAAACGTATCTATCTCGTCATAGTCGGTGTCAAGAGTCGGTCCTCGCCCTGTCCATGTCAAGAATGGTAATCCAGCTTTCAGCTCGAAGAGAATGGCTCGTGGATCCCATAGATTGTCGTCCGCACTGATTGCCATAGGTGTACGCAGCAGCGCAGCCGCGATCACCAGAAAAAAGAAAACGGATTGTCCCAGTTTAAGGTAGTAGAGTTTTAACTTTATTAAAATCAAAATCTTATTAGAATTCTTTTATTTTGAAGTAGTTAATAAGAAAGAGCAGA
>JAGVEU010000471.1 GCA_020057985.1 Calditrichota bacterium
CACTCCGGCATCTTGCGCCGATTTCAAAAAGTTCTGACGGCCGCGTCCGATGACGGAGTTGAAATATCCCATGAGCACTACCGATTCCACCTTTGACAGTTCCTCGGCCATGGAAAACACATCGCGCAGGCTCGTCCCGTTGTTTAGAGCCACGGAACTCGCTTTTTGAATGATTGGTCCATCCGCTACCGGATCAGAGAAGGGAATGCCCAACTCGACCATATCCGCACCGGATTCGAGCGCTGCTTTGGAGCACTCCCGCGACCAATCAATTGTCGGAAAACCAACGGTCAGATAGACGGAGAGCAACTTTCTGCCTTGGCTTTTCGCGGTACGGCAGTAGGTTCCAAGATCAGACATGGCTCAAGTAAGTTTGCAGATCCTTGTCTCCACGCCCCGACAGACAAATCACAACAGCTCCCTCCACATCCTCGCGTGGAAGGTTCTCGAGATATGCAATCGCATGAGCGGATTCTAAAGCAGGAAGAATTCCCTCTAACATCGTAAGACGGCGAGCGGCAGCCAAAGCTTCAGCATCGCTGACTCGATGATAGGTTACGCGACCCTGCTCAAAAAGATAGCTATGCTCCGGGCCAACGCCGGGATAATCCAATCCGGCGGAAATCGAATGTGCTTCGACTACCTGACCATCAGCCGTTTGCAGCAGATAGCTGTGAGATCCGTGAAGAACACCCGGTTTGCCGCGAGTGAGTGCGGCAGCATGATGTTCGGAGTTATCACCTTCTCCGCCTGCCTCAACACCGATCAATGTCGTGGACGAGTCAAGAAACGGATAGAAGAAGCCAATGGCATTACTTCCTCCGCCTACACACGCTACAAGATGCGAGGCGTGAACGTCGCCTTTTTCTAGGTCACATAGTGTCTCATCGCCGATTACTCGTTGGAAATCTCGCACCATCATCGGATAAGGATGCGGCCCGACAACGCTGCCAATGATATAGAACGTATCCCGAACATTGGTCACCCAATCGCGAATCGCTTCGCTGGTGGCGTCCTTGAGTGTCTTGGTTCCATTTTCAACCGGTCGCACTTCGGCGCCAAGCAATTTCATTCGTCCGACATTCGGGGCTTGTCGTTCCATGTCCACCGAACCCATGTAGATCACGCCTTGCAGGCCAAATCTCGCACAAACCGTTGCCACCGCCACTCCATGTTGACCCGCCCCAGTCTCTGCTACGATTCTTTTCTTTCCAAGACGGCTCGCAAGCAGAACCTGACCGAGCGCATTATTGATTTTATGTGCTCCAGTGTGCAGCAGGTCCTCGCGCTTGAGGTAGATTGGATAGCCATAGCGCTGGGACATTCGCTCCGCGAGATAGAGTGGAGTCGGCCTGCCGGCAAAAGTCTTGAGATGGAAGTCGAGTTCTGCTCTGAATTGCGCGTCCTGTTTCGCGGCACGATAAGCTTCAGTCAGTTCCTCGCACGGCATCATCAACGTCTCCGGAATGTATCTCCCTCCGAATACGCCGAAATGTCCTCCCGCATCGGGAAGATTATAATTCTTAAGCGCCTGCTGCGCGAACGGCATGAACAAACCTCCTCATGAGATCGGGATCTTTCTCGCGCGGCCTTACTTCAATTCCACCGCTGACATCCACTCCGAAAGGCAATACTTGCATCATTCGCGTTCGTACATTATCCGGCGAAAGACCACCGGCGAGAATCACTCTTCGGTCTTTGTGAGATTCGATAAGATGGCTGAATAATAGTCTGCGTTTGTCGCTATCATCCCGGCTGTCTACTATCCACGCAAAGGCATCCCGATGCGATTTCAATAACGCGATTGCCGAATCACTTGTTGATCGCGTTGCTTTTATGTAGGGTAGCGAGAACTGGCTGGCAAACTCAGCCGATTCCTGCCCGTGAAATTGCAGCAGATCCGGCTTGAGCATAAGGATCATCTCGTTCAGTTCCTGTTTGTCTGGATCTTGCACCACGAGGACGAGCTTCGTTTTTTTTCTGTCAAGCGATCCGAGTTCACGCGCTTCATCGCTGGAGATACATCTTGGCGTTCCTTTGACGGAGACAACTCCCACAGCGTCCACTTCAAGTGCTACTGCCAACTCAAAGTCAACCGGTCTCACAATTCCGCAGAGCTTTATCCACATCATCGCACAAACGAAGCAGTAGACAAGATGTTTCGAAGCGCATCACCCGGTGATTCAGCACGCATCAACGATGAGCCAATGAGCACCGCATTTGCCCCGCGTTGCCACATCTCCTGAAGCTGGTCGGAGGTTTCGATTCCACTTTCTGCAACTTTGAGCGAATCGCGCGGTAAAAGTGGCAGGAGCCTTAGTGATGTTGCCAGGTCTATTGCAAGAGTCTTCAGGTTGCGATGATTGACTCCCCAAATCACATTAGAGAGCCCGTCGCACTTACTCAGATCAGCCTCGTCGTGCAACTCGAGCAAAGCGGCAAGTTGAAATTCCTGAGCAAGTCCAACAAGATCTAACATCAGACCCCGTTCAAGCATCGCCGCAATCAACAGCACAGCATCGGCGCCATGAACTCTGGCCTCTGCAATCTGATACGGATCAAAGAGAAAATCCTTGCGCAGAAGCGGAATAGAACACGCGGCTCTTGCTTGTTGTAGAAACTCAAGCGAACCTCCGAAGTGATTAGGCTCTGTTAGAACGGATAGAGCATCTGCACATGCGCTCTCGTACTGTTGCGCGATCTCCTCAATGGATGATCCTCGATGCAATACTCCAGCACTCGGAGACTTAAACTTGATCTCAGCAATAACGGCAATCCGGTCAGCACGATTCAATGCCGCAGCAAAGGCACGTGTCGGAGGTGCATCCTTTGCTCTTCTCAGGATCTCTGAATAGGGAGTGCGACTGCGAGTTTCTTCCAGTGCTACACGGCGCTCAACAAAGACTTGCTCAAGGAAGCTCACTGGATGCGCGATTCCTTGAGCGAATTTAGAAATGATAAAAGCCTGCCGCTTAGAATTACCTCTCGTGACAGATCTGCACCCTCTTTTAACGAGTTTGCCTTGCCGCTAAGATAGAATGCGGGAGCAGCATTCACGATAATCCATTCGCGTAACTCCGACTCTTTTCCGCTTGCGACATCCATGAAGCGCGCAGCATTCTCCGAAGCCGTGCCGCCCAGCAGAGGAGCAGAGTTTACGGATTCAATTCCGAAATCCTGCGGACTCACTTCGTAGCGAGTAAACTCTTTGTCTCGGTACTCGAAAATCATGGTAGGTCCATTAGCGCTTATTTCGTCAATCCCTTCGGCTCCGTGAACAATGAGAACATGCTGCGAGCCGGTTCGGGCGAGAACCTGTGCCATCGGCTCAAGCCACTGCGCATGAAAAACCCCCATCATTTGCCGTTTCACTTTGGCCGGATTTGCAAGCGGCCCAAGTAAATTGAACACCGTGCGAACGCCCAGTGCTTTTCTGACCGGCGCTACGGACTTGAAAGCGGGATGAAACAATGGCGCAAAAAGAAAGGCAAACTGCTGTTCTGCAAGTAGAGTCTCCACTCCTGTTGTGTCTCCAAGAATCGGAATGCCAAGCGCTTCAATGAAATCTGCACTCCCGCACTGTGAAGAGACTGCGCGATTCCCATGTTTGGCCACCGTGACTCCGCCCGCGGATGCAACGAGGGCTGCCGCCGTGGAAAGATTAAAGCTGCCACTGCCATCGCCACCTGTACCGCAGAGATCTACGGCAAATTCATCTTTGCAATCAATGCGAGTCATTCTTGCGCGGATTTCCTCAAGGAATCCGGCAAGCTCTGCAACATCTTCTCCGCGTGTTCGCAAGGCAATAAGAAGCGCGGCGATTTGGATCTCATTTGCTTCCCCGGCGAGCATGACCTGCATCGCTTGACGGGATTCCTCATACGTCAGTACGTTGTGATTAGAGACTTTTTGAATGTACGCTCTCAGCACGCAGGAGATCCCTCAGAATGAGAGTGGGCGGAAACAAGGCCAAGAAAATTTGCGATGAGTTTTTCACCTTCCGGAGTGAGAATGGATTCCGGATGAAACTGAACGCCCTCGATGGGAAGTTCACGGTGACGCACGCCCATGATTTCTCCGTCTTCGGATCGTGAGGTGATCTCAAGGCAGCTTGGCAAAGAGCTTTCTTCCACGGCCAGAGAATGATATCTTCCAGCAGTAAACGGATCAGAAAGCCCGCGATAAATGGTCTTAAGATCGTGAAAGACTCGCGTAGCCTTTCCATGCACCAGCTTTGTTGCAGGTACCACCCGACCGCCAAAATGCAAACCGATCATCTGATGGCCGAGGCAAACCCCAAGAATCGGTAGCTTGCTTGCGCACTTCGCGAGAATATCCGGCATGTTTCCTGCATCTTCGGGCCGACCCGGTCCCGGCGAGAAGATAATCGCGTCCGGTTTCAGTGCAAGAATTTCATCGGCTGTGATCTTGTCGTTGCGCTCGACATGAACAGACGCGCCGAGCTTACCGACTGCCTGCACAAGATTGTAGGTAAACGAATCGTAGTTATCCAACACGAAGATCATACCCACTCTCCTGCGAGGGCAATCGCTCGTTCAATGGCTCCGGCTTTGTGCTCGGTTTCCGCAAACTCCTTTTCCGGCACACTGTCGGCAACGATTCCTGCTCCGGCTTGATATGTGAGCACATTGTCTTTGGCGATTGCCGTGCGGAGGGTAATGCAGAATTCAGCATTGCCATCACAGCCGAGAAAACCGGCGGCGCCGGCATAGAGTCCGCGCGGAGTGGGCTCGTACTCAAAGATCAACTCCAGCGCCCGAACCTTTGGCGCGCCACTCACCGTACCCGCCGGAAAGGATGCTGCCAACGCATCAACCGCGCTCTTTCCAGTCTGCAATCGGCCAGAAACCCGCGACACCATGTGCATGACGTGGCTGAAGCGATGAATGGTCGCCAGCTCGTTCACTTTAATCGTTCCATAGTCCGATGCGCGGCCAAGATCATTTCGCGCCAAGTCCACAAGCATCATGTGCTCAGCGCGCTCCTTGGGATCGGCCAGCAGTTCTTTCTCCAATTTGAGGTCGTCACTTTCATTCTCGGCGCGCGGTCTTGTTCCGGCGATGGGAAGCAAACGCGCTGTACGACCCTCCACTCCAATCAGTAGTTCAGGGGATGCGCCGACCAGAGTTCCGATGGGAGTTTCGTGGTAGAACATATAGGGTGACGGATTCACTCTTCTCAGTGCGCGATACAGCAGAAACGGATCACCGGAGAACTCACGGGTAAAGCGTTGCGACAGCACGCCCTGAAAAATATCTCCGGCACGGATATTGCCCTTCAACTTTTCAACGGTGCGGCAAAAATCCGGTTCTGTGAAATTGGATGATCTTTTTCCAGCTCGAAACATAGTTCCATTAAGATCAATCAACGGCTCGCGCAATATATGCTCGAGATTTTTCAATCGGCGAAGGGACGCATCATTCCCAGAGGTCTGTGCGCCACTTCTTGCCACAAGCTGCACAACCTGCTTCAGATGATCGAAGACGGCAAAGGTCTGATACTCACCCAACCAAGCCATTGGTTCTTGCGCGGCTACCTCTGCAGGAAAGGACTCGATTTCCCGAACAAAATCGAAACCGATCGTCCCCACTAACCCACCGGAAAATGGCAATCCTGCAAGTGCTTCACTTCTGTTTGTCGCGAAGGATTGCAGGAGTGACAACAACGAGCCCTTGTCCTCACGTCTATTATGTCTCCACTCAGCATTTCCCGGAGCATGAGCGAGAATTTCCGAGGATGGATCTGCCCCAAGAATCGAAAACCGCCCGAAACGCTCGCCCCCCGCCGCACTCTCCATGAGAAATGGATAACGTCCCTCCTTGCGCAGTCGCAGGAACGCGCTCACGGGAGTCAGCAAGTCGGCAGGAAGAGTGAGGGTCGCGGCGTTAGCGTTTGGCATAAAAATCATTTTTATGAGCAAGAACTCAAGCAAAAACCCACGCGCGGCGGCGTGGGCTGGGTACTCATTTACAGATCAAACCGATCACGACGAGCAATTGCCCACGCACAGGCTCTGCCAGCGCCATGACCAGACTTCACAAGCGTTCGTGGGGCGGAACATGATTTCCTCACTCTTCGGGGATCGGTTAATCTAACTCTGTTATCATAATACAAAACTTTCGGGGCAGAGTCAAGTAAGAAATGGAGTTTGAAAATGCTGTCCTAATCCTAATAGGCGGAACTTTCGGATGTCTTTAGAGTGGAAATCAGCACCCATGCAAAGTGGACACAGTGGTATGAAATGATGTTATTATATAATAAACAAATAGTTATCTTGGCTCTCTTGGCGGCATTGATTATCGGCTGCGGGGGAAACGCATCACCAAAACGACTGAATGCCCCGTTCGCCAAAACGGCCAATTCCGGTCAGACGGATACAGGAGACAATGCACCCGAAATGAAGAGAATAGATCTGCCCGCCGGAAGAGTCAACGCGCCGGAATTTCCCCGCAGTTTTGCGTGGGTGAATACCGACCGCCCTTTGTATGTCCATGACCAACTCAAGGGTCATGTCGTTGTGCTGGATTTCTGGACGTACTGCTGCATCAACTGTATGCACATTCTGCCGGATTTGGAATACATCGAAAAGAAGTATGCAGGAAAACCTGTGATTGTGATCGGAGTGCACTCCGCGAAGTTCGACAACGAGAGCGATCAGCAAAATATCAACTCGGCCTGCGCGCGGTATGATATCGCTCATCCTGTGATTGTAGATCAGCAGCACAAAATCTGGTCGGACTACGGAGTGAATTCGTGGCCAACCCTGATG
>JAGVEU010000166.1 GCA_020057985.1 Calditrichota bacterium
AAGGCCGCCAGCTCGACCCAGACGCTCTTTTTTGTTTGCCTACAGCCTGCACGTTGACCCCAAAGTACCCTCAAAATACTATAAACGAAAAGAAGGAAAGCTAGCATGTCAACCGACACAAGCATCATGGTTGCGATGGCATTGTTGCGGGAAGTTGAGTCTGGAGTCCATGACCGCCTGGGAAACGTGATGGCGGTGCCGTGGGGCACCGAGTATGATCCGAAACTGGATCGCTTCTGCAAGGAGGCGGTGAAGCAGTGCGATCTGGCGGAACAGAAAGCCCCCGATTCCGAAGAAGTGGAACTGCAGAGCAACATCCTCAAAGCTCAGATTTACGGCTGCTGGGTGGTGATGGGACCCAGCCAGCGAGGTGTTCACCACAAGGCGGTCGCAGCGTACGATCGCGCGTTAGCACTGGGAGGAGACGAAGCCGAGCTTCGATATCGGATGGCTTTGCTGTACCGGACACACAGCAACAAGCAGGAAGCAATCAGAAATTTCGAGCGGGTTGTTGAAATCGCCGGAACCGACAGTGAACTGGGAATTGAGTGCGCCAAGGAGCGGAAAAAGAGAAATCGAAGAAGGGTTGTTTTGTGGCCACTGCCTGCTATGGATCGGACTGTGCTCCGGAAGTCATGCTCCTTCGGCGGCTCCGTGATGAGATTCTGCTTAACTCAGTCTTCGGACAGGCGTTCGTTGAATGCTACTATGCAATTTCGCCACCAATAGCGCGGTTCATTGGGCGGTGTTCCTTCCTACGTATCTCAATTCTGAATCTTGTTGTTCGCCCTATTGTCGCACTTGCCAGAATTTGGTTGTCATCCGTACAGAACAGGAAGAAATTGCGTCGAGGCCCGGAATCTGACACGTCCAAAAGGTTCAACCATGGATAGACGCAGGTAATCATCTCTGTTCGCCTCGTCCACCGATTCAAAACGCTCCGTGTGCCTATAGTGAAAATAGAACAGAAACAACCTCCTTGGCTGGTTCTGCTTCCAGATGCCTTGGGGGACATGGTTGTCAGTACTGTTGCACTAAATGAGATCATTTCGCAAGCCGGGGTGGTACACACCATTGCCATCGGTTGCCACTCACGACATCGGAGCATTTTCAGCGACTACGAGGGTGTGGATCAAGTCCTATGTTACGATCTGCCCACCTCCGTCGCAGAGGACTGCTACGACTGGGTCATTGATTTGGCTGGAAATCACGACTCATACAGGTTCGCCGCGCACTTCAAGCGCAGGCACTACATTCACCACTATGCGGATGATGCCCAAATCATTTGCGTGGATGGAGAGCCAAGACGTGTACCCGTATTCGATCGCACTGCAAGCGGTGATGCGGGAAATCCGGATCTGCCAGCATGGATGCTGGAGGCTTCGCTTGCGGCAGTGGTACTGAAGGCGGATGTCTGGCAATGGCTGCGAGAACAGCATGAACCAAGTCTGCGGTTCAAATTGGGAAACGCTTGGAAGTCTGTTAACGAAGAGACACGCCGCGTCCTGATTCTGCCTTGTGGCGGACACAGTCTAAAGAGATACCCAGAGACCCAGCTCCTTGAATTGATAAGTGCTCTTTCCAAAGATAACTGGGAAGTATGCGTGACAGTGGGGCCAGATGAGCAGTTCGAATACGCCGAGCTTCGCAGAACAAAAGGAATCAGTGTATATGACCGACATAACGTATATGATCTCATCGCAGATATTAGGAGAGCCACATTGATTATTGCAAACGACTGCGGTCCCATGCACGTTGCCGCCGCCCTAAACAAACCAACACTCGGCATCTTTGGCCCGACCAATCCACGATGTTGGTTTCCCTATTCTGGGTCACATCGGCGCTATTGTCAAGAGACCTCTGAAATAGACCACTGGGGCCGAATAGACAACTGTTCTGCTTGGGATCACTGGCCGACTCCGGCCGCGGTGTGGGAACTTGCGCGTTCCATTTTGCTACCATACGCTTCACGTAGGCCAACTGAACTGGGAATGTTGCATAGAGGGCACAATCACTTGTCCTCACACCACTTTGCATCTGGGGAACGGCCATGATCACAAGTAGCTTGGCATCCAATATCAGCGTCCCCGAGGAATGCTTTAGTCACTATTACCTGCTCAACAATGGAACACGCATTGCAATCTTGTATAATACAAGACTGCAGATCAATGCACTGTTAGAAGATGATTCTGCGGAAGTCTTTCGCTTAATTTACCAGGGACGTGGTGACTTGTCTGGCGCGCTGGATTACATTCTTCGAAATGGCGAGTTTGGTGCTGCATACCCTGAGGAAGCGGCGGCGGCTACACTGACTGTGTTCGTTTCAGAGTTACTGGAAAGTGGATATCTGGTTAAGAAGAGCGAACCAGTTGAGGCCGATCAACAACCCAAACTGCCAGCACAAGCAGAGGGTGGCGCACCGATGCCCAACAGTGATTTGGAACGGCAGATTGGGCCTTGGATGGCTGATAACCATATTCTGTATGATATCGTTCTGGAACTGACATATCGCTGCAATGAGAACTGCATTCATTGCTACTGTCCAAGAGACAGAAGCCCCGAAGAACTTACGACGGCGGATGTGATCAGCTTAATTGATGAATTCAAGGCTTTGGGTGGTTTTCATGTTCATCTGACGGGTGGTGAGATGTTTATGCGGAAGGACATCAAAGAGATTCTAAGTCATCTTCGGGAGACAAAGCTGCTGTGCGACCTGACCAGCAATCTCACTTTGCTGAATTCCGATGATCTGTTGGATTCGGTGGTACGCTTGCATCCCCGTTCTGTTGCCTGCAGCATTTATTCCGCCGACCCGAGTGTGCATGATGCAGTCACCCGCAGTGCAGGCTCTCTTGAGCGATCGTTGCAAGCGATTCGCAATCTGCGCCATCTCGATATTCCGGTCGTGATCAAGTGCCCGCTCATGAGCGTGAATGTAGACGGATGGCGCAGTATCGCGAATCTTGCCCAAGAGCTCGACTGCAAATATCAATTCGACTTGAACATCACCGCCAGAAATGACGGTGACTCCTCGCCTTTGGGCTACCGCGTGCAGGACCCGGACAAAATCGCCGAGGTTATGTCATCGAGCTTTTTTCATCTGGCGATTAATAACGAACCCCTATCCAATCTTTCCAGTGTAGATCAGAACGCAAGCTTGTGTGGCGCTGGAGCAGCGGAATTAGTGATTTCCCCTGACGGCACGATCCGGCCCTGCATCGGAATGGTTAGAGCTCTGGGGAAATTCCCGCAAGACAGCCTCCAAAGCGTTTGGGAGGACTCTTCCTTCGTGACCGAATGGTCGCGGCACAAGTGGAAGGATGTTAAGGGGTGCTCGACCTGCGACAAATTCCGTTACTGTTTTCGTTGTCCGGGGTCGTGGTTATTGGAAACAGGAAGCCCTTTTCAGCCTAGCGACTACACATGTAAACTAGCGGAGATATGGTCGCGTTGTTGAGCCGGACTCGCACAAGCGATAACGTCGGCTCAATCTGAGACGGCAAATGCTACGATTAATCAGACAATTCTCTTGTGGCCATTACGTAATGACTCATATAGAAAGGAGGTGAGATTCGTGAAATTAGGCGTTACTAAGGAGGGGCGATATGATATCGCCGCGTCGAATGGTTGTAAGCTATCTAGCAAGCGATAACGTCGGCTCAATCTGAGACGGCAAATGCTACGATTAATCAGACAATTCTCTTGTGGCCATTACGTAATGACTCAATAGAAAGGAGGTGAGATTCGTGAAACTAGGCGTTACTAAGGAAGAGCGATATGACATCGCCGCGTCGAATGGTTGTCCAAGGGCATCTACTTACAGTTGCGGTATCAACTATCGGACTTGATCTCATGACATGTCTCACGATGATCGTGTTGTAGTAACTCCGAGGCGGGGCCATCGCCATAGAACTCGGTACATTTCAATCCGATGCATGAGAGAACAAGCATGGGTATCCTGGGACGCAGGAGATCCTGATCTCACACCAGATCAAAGGGGCTACGTTTGCAGCTACCCGTGAACATTACGATAAGCGTCGTTAGTCCGCGGGTAGCTGTCACCCTTGCGAGCACCACCACAGCCATAGAGCGCTGCATGGCTGTGGGATCAGAAGCCACGGACTCCAAATGTTTCGTGGCATACAGGACAATATAGCGTTTTCAGCCAGAGTCACAATTTTCTGCTGTCTCGTATGAACACCATGTGTGATTTTGGCGTTTTGGAAATCGTGACGACACATTTCACGAAATTGAACAAAATTCAAATCAACAAAGGAGGCAATGGTGAAGCTTGGCTGGGTAGAACTCCTACTCTTACTCGTCGTCGTGTGCATAGTCTACAGGTTTTTCTTCTCACGGAGGACGACCGTGCACAACCAATCCACAGCTGGTACACGTGACGTTGGATCGCAGCCATTATCTCATGACGCTGAAGGTTGGTACAATCACGCGATTGCCTTGGCAAAGGCTGGCCGACGAGACGACGCATTCTGGGCTGCAGGCGAGGCAATATCCGCGGCATCGTTGGAAAGTACTGCAGCAGCAAAGGCTATGGCGGTTCGGATAAGTCGGCATCCGGCTCTTGGACCGATTATGGACAATCAAGGATAATTTGGAGGAGTGTATTGTGCCATCCTATCGACTATCTGACCTCAAGTGTCGTATCCATCCAGATGCAGAGGAAATAATGCACGTAGAAGGGTTGCCGCAGGTTTGCTTTGAATATCCGCGCGGACTTTCAGCCATTTGCGGGTATCACTATGGCTTAGTCCCGGACAAGAATTGTCGCGAAGCAATATTCGAGCTTTACGAAGGTGATCCAGACAAAGCTAAGGAGCCTTGGGCCGCGAAACTGCACGTGTGGATTCATGGAAGCATCAAGAACCCGCATTTCGAAACTGCGCTGGTAATGAGAGGTGATTCTCATCCTTCCGAGCCGCTAGCCAATTCGATGGCTATGCCGATCGATGAGGGGCCATTAGTCGATTCGACGAGTACGCCGATGGACGCAGAAAAGTACTTGGCTGCCATGGACACAATCCTGCTTGGTGATCCTACGAACTGCATGGCCTGGAACGACAGGGGGATGATCCTTCAACGGCTCCACAGATATGATGAGGCGCTCACCGCGTTGAACCAGGCGATTCGACTTGATCCAAGCTACTCGGTTGCATGGTTAAATCGTGCAGCGACCAAAGCTGTCCTTGGGAATCGCCATGCCGCCATTGATGATCTCAGGATGGCCATATCTCTGGACAAGCGGGCGCGTGAAACCGCGAGAGATGATCCCGATTTTGAAGGACTACAGACAATGCCTGAGTTTCAGTTTTTGATGCAATAGGTGAAACTCTGTGACCTCATCCGATAGGCCACCGATGGATAGCGAAGCAGAGCAGTTGGTCGCAGCTCTTGAAGAACGAACGACTGCGAAACCTACAGATCCGGTCGCATGGTATGCCTTGGGCTTGGCGTACGTTGTCGCAGATTCGAACAGTAAGCGAGCGGTCGAGGCTCTCGTGAGAGCGGTGGTTGTAGACCCAGAGTTCACTGAGGCCTGGTACGCGCTTGGACTGACTCTGGCGGAAAACCAAGTTCACGCTCGGGCCTCCAAATGCTTGACGCAAGTCATACGGCTTGAGGCTAATCACGCACTTGCGCATTATAACCGTGCAATCTCCCGTGCCTTTCTTGGGCAGTTTGCGGATGCGATTGCTGATGTTCAGATTGCAGTAGAATTACAGCCTTCACTCAAGGCTAAGGCAGCGACGGATGAAGAACTGGCACGCCTTCGGCTATTTCCTGATTTTTCATCCGTTATTAAATAGCTCCGTTAATTAGAAAGAGAGTGTCAACTCAGAGTGATTTGGCTATGCTTAAGTATTTGAAAAAG
>JAGVEU010000149.1 GCA_020057985.1 Calditrichota bacterium
GTAACAGGTCTACTTACTTATGTGGTGTAAAATTTATGCGGACTTAAGAAATTGAACGATTATTTCTTGTTGCGTCACATAAGTGCAGCCACAACATAACTGTAGTTATGTTCTTAAAAACATAACTATAATTATGTTGCGGTCCCAGTTATGTGGCCCAGAGGCGAAAAGACATTGCGTTTCAGCGACTTCCCTTCTGGGGACACCACATAAGTGGAAGCTATCCCGCGGTCAAGTTGCGAAGGAAGGCCATCGTGGCCTGGTTTTCGTGCCAGAGCTTCCTGCTCGATGCCGAGCCTGGAATCTCGCAATGGGCAAGCGCCTTGGCCTTCATTTCAAGATCGACCTCCGCATAAATATTGGTCGTGTCCAGGGAGACATGGCCAAGCCAAGCTCGAATCGTATTGAGATCGACCCCTGAGCGCAGAAGGTGCACCGCCGTAGTGTGGCGAATCGTGTGTGGGCTGACTCGTTTCTTGCGGAGGGATGGAACGATGGAGCTTGCCTGAAGGACGTATCGTTCAACCAACGCGAAGACGCCGAAGCGGGTGATGGGTTGCTTCCGGCGGTTGAGGAATACTGGCTCACTCAGCGAACGACCCCTGATCAACGGAGCCAGAATACGCGCAGTCGACGGCAGCAGGGGGCAAATCCGCAGCTTGCTTCCCTTGCCGATGACTTTAATCGAAGCGGGGTCGCCGAGGTCGAGATTAGCGATTGTCGCGCTGGCGGCCTCGCTCGCCCGAGCACCTGAATTGTAAAGGAAAAGCAGCAGTGCATAATCCCGAAGGCCTTGTGGTGTGCCGCGGTTGGGGGCATCAAGCAATGCTTTCATTTCGGCCGCTTCCAGATAGCCCATAACGGGGGCCGTCGTCTTCTTGAAGGGAATAGCACAAATTCCCGTGCACCAGTCGAGATGCTCCGGTCTTTTCTCGCCGATAAAACGTGCCCAGGCATGGATGGCGGCGAGACGCTGGTTGCGAGTAGCAACGGAGCACCCGCGGTCCTGCTCCAGGTGCGCCAGGAAACGGCGGACGATATCGGGAGAAATGTGTTCGATCAGAAGCTGATCGACCGTTTTCCTCGCGCTCGTTGCCGAAAATGGAAGGAGCAGGGTCAAGGTGTCACGGTAACTTGCCTGGGTATTGCGAGCCAAGTTCCGTTCGACGACTACATGCTCCATTAAGAAACGACGAGCCCACGATCCAATAAGATTTTGATCAGTCATGTTGAACCTCCGTTAGGATGTAACGTTCGAAGCGACGATTCGCTTCTTGCAGAAGTTCCGGCGTCATGTTCAGATATCGCTGGGTTCCAGCGATACCTACATGACCCAGATAGGTGGACAACTGAGGCAGCAAGCGTTGGACGTCGGCCCCTTGGCGATACCAAGCAACTAGACGGCTCACGGCGAAGGTGTGACGAATATCATGAAGTCGGGGCTGGTAGCGGCCCCCGTCATTACGACGTATGCCAGCAGTATTACATAGCCGCCGGAAGGTCTCATTCACAGTTCTGGTCGCCATACCAGTCCCATTGCGGGTGGCAAAGAAAAACGAGTCTTGGCCCGCCGGCAGGGGCAACCATAGCCGCTGCTCTGCGTAGGCTTTCAGCTCTGTGGTTAGTCGAGGGGCAATTGGTACCAGCCGAGTTTTGAAAAACTTACTGCTGCGGATTTTGATCAGGTCTGCCAGAAGATCCACGTCAGCCAACGTAAGCGACAATGCCTCTCCAATGCGAAGCCCCGTCCCATAGAGCAACTGTAGCAGAGCACGCAAGCTGGAGGCTCTTATGACAAACCTCTTATCGGTATCCAGGATGTTCGTCACCTCTAGAAGTTGACGCAGCTCAGCGCAAGTGTAGATATAAGGCACAAGGGATTCCGGTTGCTTGGGAACTGTTTTTGGGAGTGGTGAGGATTGAGTATAACCTCGGCCGATCGCAAAGCGATAGAATCCGTTGAGCACATTAAACTTGTGCCGCCAGAAGCTGGTCACAGGACCATTTCCGGCAATATAAGCAAGCACAGAGGAGGACTTGACTCCCGAGATGTCGCTGTCTCCCATTGCCTGGCAGAAAGCTTTAAGGATTTGACCCTCCGTCTCATAACGCATTCCCATGGATTGTTTGAGCTCCATATAATTGGCGACAACTTGGGCGAGCTTCATGTCAGACCTCCCAAATCAAAATTTGCCACCTCACGTAATCCGCGCAAGTCGACTTTGGCGTAGATTTGGGTGGCTGATAAACTACGATGCCCGAGGTGGTCACTGATTTCCTTCAGTGAGAAACCCTCGGAAACAAGATGGGTTGCACACGCATGGCGCAACGAGTGCGGTCCCTGATGTGGCGACTGAATTCCAGCCTCGGCCATACGGGCGCGAGTTAAACCGAACAGGCTTGATCGGGACAGCGGACGATGAGGAGGCCTAAACGTGAGGAACACCTCTCTGCGAGCGCTTTGTGGTCGAACCTCTTTCAAATAGCGGATAATGGCATTGCCTACAACGGGCATGAGAGGGTATCTCTGGAATCGCCGTTGTTTGCTGCGTCGTATCAATATCTGATCGTGATCCCAGTCGATATCCTCAAGCAGAAGTTCCGAAACCTCTGTCGCGCGCAGACCATAAATCACGAAGAGCATTATGACAGCACGGCTTCGTATGTCACTTGACCGGCTTGTGTTTGATTTCACGAGCAACTGCTTTACATCATCCCACGCTGGCCCGGAAGGCAGGTTCTCCTGGGCGAAGATGCGTGGCCCTTCGATAGCACCGGTTATCGAAGGATGGCACCAGCCACGCCCCCCTGCATGTTTGAAGAAAGCCCTGAGTATGCTGGCGACATGGGCAATACTTACCCGAGACAGACCTCGGCTACTGCACCCAGCCAAGAATCTGTCGACGTCTATGACTTGGATTTCAGAAATTTGGCGCCCTAACGCCCCATACCAACGCAAGAACTGAGCGATTTGCGTACATCGTGTTTCGATGGTTCTCGGAGATAATCCACGCTCATTTTCCATGTAAGAGGTAAAGTCCTCAATCAAGCCAGGGAATGGAATCGGATCTCGGACGGATTCACACAGACGGCCGAGAAACCGAAGCCACCGCGTTGCTGCAAGCCTGAAGGCTCTGTGAGACACCTTGCCATCTCTTGCCGTCGCACGTCTTTCTTGGCGGTAGGCCCATTGGTCGGCAGAAGCCTTGATCTGATCGGAAGTTAACTTGAACTCGGGATAAACACTGAGATTGCGAGCCACCAATAAGAGCTGCCCAGCAATCCGGCTCAATGTTTTTCGCGGATAGCCTTTCTGAGCACAGTGGGTGAGGAAGCGTTCGCGTTCATCGACATAGGGCGCATTCTTGTGGCGGGCGACAACGAGCGGATACCTGAACAGCTCTTCCAACATGATCGGACCTCCTTTGGGGGATATCCGATCATGTAACAGGTCTACTTACTTATGTGGTGTAAAATTTATGCGGACTTAAGAAATTGAACGATTATTTCTTGTTGCGTCACATAAGTGCAGCCACAACATAA
>JAGVEU010000195.1 GCA_020057985.1 Calditrichota bacterium
CTTCCTGCTCCACCGGCCATTCGGGTCGGCTGCAAGCAACCGACACCGCAGGCAAAATCCTTGTGAAACCACTTCACAAATCATTGAGACAGTAGTGACTAAAGTGGGGGGAGATATAGTGATTCCCAAAAGTAAGTTGCGATCACGGATTCCATCGGATTACGGAGCAGCACCGAGGACGGTACTGCCTAGTAACGGCAGGGCTCGGCAAGCAACATTGCAACTTGCTTTCGAGAGTACATTAGTTCGGAGCGACTCATAGCTCCAAAAGAAGGAACCTCTATGAAATACGATGTTGTTGTCATTGGATCCGGGCCGGGCGGTTATGTAGCCGCCATTCGTTGTGCTCAACTTGGCATGAAGACCATCATGGTTGAGAAATATCCAACCCTCGGTGGAACTTGCCTGAATGTGGGCTGCATTCCCTCGAAAGCGCTGCTGGATTCGACTGAACTCTATCACAACGCAAGCAAGCATTTTCCCACGCATGGAATTGACGTCACCGGGCTGGCGGTCAATTGGCCGAAAATGATGCAGCGCAAAGAGAAAGTGGTGACGGATACCTGTGCGGGCATCAAGTATTTGATGACCAAGAACAAGATTGACACGGCCATCGGTCATGCTTCTTTCGCAAGCGCGGGCAGTATTGAGATTGCCAAGACCGATGGCACGAGCGAGCGAATCGAGGCCAGCAAAACGATTATTGCCACCGGATCGAAACCTGCCAATCTTCCGTTTGCACCGATTGACAAGAAGCGAATTATCTCTTCGACCGAAGCATTATCCTTGGCGGAAATACCCAATGAGATGATTATTGTGGGGGCGGGAGTGATTGGTCTTGAGTTGGGATCGGTCTATGCGCGTGTTGGCACGAAAGTCAGTGTAGTGGAATTCCTCGACTCGACCATTCCGACCATGGATCGAACCATGGGAAAGGAATTACAGAGGTCTTTGCAAAAGCTCGGAATGAAGTTCTATCTTAGTCACACAGTCAAGGCAATCACATCGGATGATAAACGAGTTGCTCTTGTGGCAGAGAATAAATCAGGCGAGGAACTGAAGCTTGCTGGCGACTACTGTCTCGTAGCTGTTGGGAGACAGCCCTTCACGGAAGGTTTGGCGTTGGATAAGGCTGGACTCATGACTGATCAGCGCGGTTTCATTCCGGTCAATGAGCATCTTGAAACGGCGACTTCGGGAATCTTTGCAATCGGTGACGTCATCGGCGGAGCCATGCTTGCCCATAAAGCTGAAGAAGAGGGAATCTTTGTTGCAGAGTATATGGCGGGGCAGAAACCGCATATCAACTATCGCGCGATACCCGGTGTAGTTTACACCTGGCCGGAAGTTGCCAGCGTGGGGTATACTGAAGAGGAACTGAAGCAGTCCAACCATGAATACAAGGTCGGCTCGTTTTCTTACAGGCCACTGGGAAGAGCACGCGCAGCCAATGAGAGCGATGGATTGGTCAAGGTACTTGCGGATAAGCGAACGGATGAGATTCTTGGCGTTCACATGTTTGGCGCGCGCGCTGCAGATATGATCTCAGAGGCCGTTGTTGCGCTCGAATTCCGCGCAAGCGCTGAAGACATCGCGCGTATGTCTCATGCGCATCCGACTTTCACGGAGGCTTTTAAGGAAGCATGCCTTGCGGCAACAGCGAATCGAGCGATCCATAGCTGAAGGAAGCGTGAGGTAGGGGCGTTGTGATCACGGATTCCTGACGGGTTGCAGACCAGCACCGGGGACGGTGCTGGCTAGTAATAGCTTGGTTAGGTGAGCAACATTGCAACCTACTTTCGAGAAGTGCAATAATAGAAACTGGCTCAGGTGAATCGCCTGAGCCAGTTTTTTGTTGGTGCACACCAATGCCGCTGTGCTATCGTAAGAGAACAACTCTGCTTGACCATTTGGGAAAGGCATCCGCTGTGACGATGTACGTTCCATTCGGGAGTTCTCCCATGTGAGCCTCTGAAATCGAGGAGCGGATTTCAAAGGATTGAACCTCTTGACCGAGAAGATTCCAGACGTGTATTTTCGAACGTGCAACATTGTGCGGAACGGATATTACGAGTCGCCCCGTTGTCGGATTCGGAGTAACAGAGATTTGCATTTCGCCTGTCGGAACATGTGTCGGTCCAACTGCACCGCCCGGTCCATGTGCAGTAATTGTTGCCAGCGGATCTTGATAGGTTACAGGAGGCGATCCTTCATTCAATAGAACCGAACTGAAACGAAGATCAGATACCCCTCCGGTTGCAAGACACCGCAGAAGCAACGTGATTAGCGCACCGCTGCCCGAAATTGGATGAATGCCCGCCGCCGCCACACGAAGTTCACCCGGATACAAATCGCCGCTCGTGAAGGGATCGCCGAAAGATTCACTGAGAGTTCCTGTTGCTGAAGCGCCTACTCCAATCAGTACGTCAGAGTCGAATGTTATTACGAATTGGTATGACAAGACGCCTTCCGCCTCCGGAATGGAGTCCACCAGCAGGGCAATTCTCAATGTATCCGGAAAGGTGAATGAGGTGTCGCGCATGGACAACTCCACCGCCTCGATGCGCCACGATATGGAAAGCAAGGCTGCCCATAACAGGGCAGCCTTGCTTCCTTTGAAAATCTTCGATAAGTGTCTAAGGAAGAACTGTGAGTGTTCCATTGACTCTGTAGGCTCGGCGATTACCTTCATTAAGGTCCACCGTGTCGAGATAGATAGTCTTAGCGCCGGTTGTGGCCGCCAGCGGAACACGACCGCGCAATTGAATCAGCGTTCCTGATCCCACAAGCGGACTGCCGTTTGAGGCGGCGATGTTGATTGTCGGAGTAACCACTTCAAACGCGCTTGACCAGCCATTCATCATGGTTCCGCTCAGAATCGGATAGGCGAAAGTCCAATCTGTTCCGGAGATCCGCACCGACATCTCAGAAGAGTACACTCCAAGACCGGTGGCACTCCCTTGCAACAGAAGATTGATGGTGACTGAGTCGCCACGCACAACACTCAGGGATTGGGCGAGGACTTTGAAGTCATCCACAGTAACAAGTCCCGAAGAATCTGTGAACCCGTTGAAGTCGTTGACCCAAACGTAGGTCAACCCGCCGCCTGTTGCATAGAATTTTCCGCCGGTGGTGACGTTTCCAGTCGCTCCATTGGTGACGTGCCAGGTGTATGGGGCAGTTCCGCCGGATACACTGAATTGAATCGAGTCTCCGACCACCGTTTCCTGTGCTGTTCCGGGACTGACTGTGATCGAGGGCGGAGCTATTCGTGCGACCGAACCATGATCGTAGATTGCCAACTGATCTTCATTGAACAGTGCGTTGGACATCGTCAAGTTGGTAGAACCACTTCCGGGATTGACATGCAGTTCGAGATAAAACAGGACTCCGTTTCCCGGTAACGGCGTTTGACTGCTGAAACTGACATCCACATAGCCGGAATGAGGTTCATATTGGAATTGCCAGGATTGTAGCAAGGTTCCCGTGCGCTGAATGCTGACCAGATCAAGGTAGGTTGCGCTCCACGTAATCCTGAACTGACCGGAATAGATCGGTGGCGGGCCGGCACCCACGGCAGTTACCTTATAGAACATCTTGGCCGAATCGTTCATGTTGACGGCGGTGTCGGTGTAACGATACAGGAGCGGATCGCCGGGCAGTTCGTCCGGAACGCTTAAGATGGATGCAACTCCCGGATCGCCAATATTGAACAGTACATTTGTTGAACGATAGACATTGTACGTCAAACCAGCAACCTCAGTCCAATGCAGGCGCGGATACTTCTGCGTACTATCTTGCGGGTTGCGTATAAACTGGATCACGAGCGCCTGTGGAGCCGCCGGTGCATTCGCTTGGGCAAGCAAGATCTTAACCGGCATCAGGAAGGTACGGTTGGAAAGAATGGTTGAATCAGGGATCACAAGCTTAACCGCACGGATCGTGTAGTTGCCCGAAGTGCCGATGATTCCGTTGAAATCCGTCGCCCGCAACTGTGTCACTCCGGAGTA
>JAGVEU010000226.1 GCA_020057985.1 Calditrichota bacterium
CAGGGATACATTCCCCACGTCCGATCACGAAAAGACGAGAGCAACGAAAACCAAAAGCATCCCGATGCGAAGCCGCGTCGGTGGGTCGTTGAGGTCACGCACTCATGGTTCAACCGCTTCCGCAAGATCCTCACCCGTTTCGAGAAAACCTTGCAATCGCACTATGCCCTGCTCTGCTTCGCCGCCGCCGTCATCTGCTGGCGAAAAGTTATTTCGAGATAGGCACTTATTCTTGCGGTCTTGATTTGCGTTTGAAGAGGTTACCGATTTTCCGTCCGCCGCGCTTAAAGTGATCGAGGTAGCGTCTGGCCCATGCGTACTCGGTGGCAAGCAGGGCGAGTCCCATTGGAATCAGGATAATGGCGGGACCGGGCAAGAAAATCATGATGACGCCAGCGATGAGCACTGTGAATCCTGCCACCACCCAGATAAACCGCACGACCATCGAACGGGGCGGCTGTTTCTTGTCCTCATCCCTTCTTGTCACTTTCCCTTCGCTGCGGCTTCGTGCATCAGCGAACGCGCTATCACCAGCCGCTGAATCTGATTCGTGCCTTCGTAGATCTGGGTAATCTGGGCATCGCGCATGAATTTTTCCACCGGGTAGTCCCGCATATAGCCATAGCCGCCGAAGATCTGCACCGCATCCACAGTGACTTTCATAGCCACGTCCGATGCCAGCAGTTTGCACATGGCTGAACCCTGCGCGTAGTTCTTCGCGTTCGCGTCAATGTTCCGTGCCGCCGCATAAAGCAATGCGCGGGCTGATTCAATGGCCGTGGCCATGTCGGCGAGCATGAATTGAATGGCTTGCAGACTGGCAATCGGCGCGCCAAACTGGTAGCGATTGCGGGCATAATCAACCGCCAGATCAAAGGCGCCTTGGGCAATTCCGAGCGCCTGTGCCGCGACTCCCGGACGCGACTTGTCGAGGGTCTTCATGGCAACCATGAAACCCTCGCCCTCGCGACCAATCCGATTGGCAGCAGGGACGCGGCAGTCTTCAAAAATAACTTCGGAAGTGGAGGAGGCGCGAATACCCATCTTGTCTTCTTCTTTGCCAACCCTGAATCCGGGGAAATCCCTCTCGACGATGAAAGCCGACGTGCCGCGTGATCCCCTATCCGGATCGGTCACTGCGATCACAGTGTAAACGTTCGCCACGCCACCATTGGTGATGAAAACTTTCGTGCCGTTAAGAATGTAATCATCGCCGTCTTTGACCGCGCGCGTTTTCATCGAACCGGCATCAGACCCTGCAGCAGGTTCGGTCAAGCAGAAAGCGGCGAGGTGTTTTCCTGAAGCAAGATTGGGAAGATACCGTTTTTTCTGATCCTCATTGGCAGATATGATGATGGGAAATGTTCCGAGTGCTGAGGCCGCCACACAGAGCGTGATGCCACCGCAGGCCTTGGCCATTTCTTCCGTCATAATTGTGAGTTCCATGACGCCTTGGCCGGTGCCGCCGTATTCTTCCGGAATGATCACTCCAAAGAGACCGGCGTCGGCAAAAACCTTCACCAGATCCCACGGAAAAGTCCCATCGCGATCGTGCTGTGCCGCAACCGGCCGAATTTTTTCGTCTGCAATCTGCTTGGCCAGATCGCGCAATGCAATTTGATCCTCAGTCAGAAAATAGTCCATGAATGCCCTTTCTTCCCAGTATGTGGTTAACGCCGCCGCTGCGAGTTGCGTCGTTCGCAGTGGCTAACATGAAATGCTGGTTGCCTGATGTCTTGTCATCCTGAACCTGCGTATTCAGCTGTCTCGGGGGGACATTTTCGCCTTCACGATGCGACTTCGATCACTTTCGATAGCAAAGTCCCACCCACATTGCCTAAGGAGTGAAGCAAGATTGCGGGGTATAGACTCCCTGTCTTCTCTCGAAAATATCCACACGCCAATCCAAGCACGAGCGCAAACAAGACAATAATAACTACTGCTGTGACGTCGGCTCCGGTGGTCAGCAATCCAAAATGCATCGCCGAAAAGAAGATTGCTGCGAAGATAACCGGAAAACTTAGGTGAATGCCGAAGACACGGACGCGAAGATGCGAAAACGATTCAAGAGCGGTCTGAAGCAGACCGCGAAAAAAAACTTCTTCAGAAACGCTCGCATAGATCCATATCAATAGAATCACTTGAAGAAACGACAGGCTCTCTAATCCGGCGATTTCTTCCGCGCCGATTAGCCACTGAACGAGCGTTCCAAGAGCGCCCATGCCAAGTCCGAGCACAATGACCGGTTTGAGAAAGCGATCTCGCGCCGCTTGAAAACCAAATCTTGCGAACTTTCGCTTGCCCAAAGCAAGCATTGCGAGCAGTGATGCAGCAAGCATGGTTGTGTGCGTCATGAAAGGAGTCTTCCAGCTTGTGGCCGATGCCGGATCTTCACGCGCGACGAGCATGGCCAAACTGGAAGAGATCATCAGCACAATGAGCCCGAGGAGGAAGATACTCAGAATCCGGATGACAACCCGAGTGCGCGAGGGCCGGAGCAAGCTCTTTTCTTCTTTCATCCCGTCTTTACCCACTTCTTCCAGTGGAACTCGCTGCTCTCGTCGTTATTGAGTCGCTGAGCGATTTCAAGGAACCAGTTATCGAGCGGGTATTCGTAATCATCAAGGCGAGGGAATGGATTAAATGGTTGACCGGATAAAGCGCGACCAATGCGATCGAGCACTCCGAGCGCCAGTTCGGGAACTTCGCGGCGGCGAATGCCTTCGATCTCCATCAAGCGATCATAAATATAAGACATCGTTGTTCCACCCGGTATGAACGGCAGCGCCCGCGTGCGCATGATCGGGAGGAAGCAGTCCAGCACAATTTGTCCCGTGCCGAAGGCGCGCACCGTGTCCTTATGAAGGTAGTCTTTGGGCAGATACAGGCTTGTCGAATAGGCTCCCTGTCTGCCGTAGGTGGGACTGTGCGGATCGCGGCTCATTACATCAAGACTGCCGCGCCAGTCAATATAGCACGTTGCACTCACATGAAACCCTGCTTTTTCAAGGGCGCGAGGAAATGTGACCGCCAATTCTCCCATCACATAGCGCGTCGTCTGAATGGCCTGATCGGACAGCGGTATAAATCGCCACTGAAAAAGTCCTTCCTCGTCCACGTCCTTCAGATAGATCGGCGGATAACCGGGCAGTAAGCCTGACATGGCAGCGGCAACGGTATTGATGTAGATGATCTCTCTGGCGCCTGTTGCTTTCAACGCGGCCACAATCTTCTCGAACGCGAGTCCCATCGTGTTCAAACCATCATTGATCCAGTGGTAGCGGTTTTCAAATCCGGCCTGCTCAGCCATTTCCTTCATGTGCTTGCCCATTTCATAGCCTACTGAGCGACTGATGTCCCGCGCAATCACCGTCACGCTCCCGCCCTGCGCCGTCAATCTCCGCACAGCCCCCTCTATAGCGCCCCCAAGACCCGGGCCAGTGGCGCCAGCCAGCAAGAAGTGGCGTCCCTTCACCCAATCCAAATTGAACTCGCCTGAGCCAAGCAACGAGTCCTGTTGCGTTGATATGGTACGCAACAAAGTCTCAGCCTCAAGCGGAAATCGCTCGATTTCCTCCGGCGTGGGCCGGGGAACAATCGAGGTGAAATCCTTGATTCTAAGATTCTTGGCAGGGTTCAGATAGGGCGAGACGACCATTTCATCTCCATAGAGTCTTATAAAACATAAACTTACCTGACATGTCGGGTAAGTTATCGAACAATTAATATAACAATTCCCGCTCTACGGTGCAAACGGCACATCGCCCTGCTGAGTTTAGACGCGCATGAGTGAACACTAAATATTTTCTCGGCCACGCTCTTTTCCCTTGACTTTCTTGTAACTTTGGACTATACTTTCACAAGTAGCTTTGTCTTATTCAGTTCATTCAAGTTATGGAGGTACGGATTATGAAGCATGTTTATTCTTTTTTCACTGTTCTGAGTTTGTCCACTTTGGCTCTCGCCCAGCCGAATCCAGATACGCTGTGGACGAGTACGTATGGAGGGAGTGGGCATGATTGGAATGTCTCTTTCCAGCAGACCAGAGACGGAGGCTATGTACTTGCGGGTTTCGGCACCTCGTTCGGGTCAGGAGGCGCGGACATGTGGCTTGTTAAAACGGACTCGAGCGGCCACAGTACATGGAGTCATACGTACGGAGGTAGCTCGGATGACGTATGTCATTCTGTCCGGCAGACTACAGACGGAGGTTACATTCTGGAAGGGTACACACACTCCTTTGGCGCTGGCAGCGATGATGGGTGGTTGTTGAAGACAAACGATAGGGGTGACAGCCTCTGGAGTCGGACCTTCGGTGGGATCCAGTCTGACGCCTTCTACTCGTTGGACCTTACAGCGGATGACGGTTATGTCATCGCGGGATACACAGAGTCGTCAGGCGCTGGTGGCTGGGATATGTGGTTAGTGAAAACGAATGCCTTGGGAGACTGCACATGGAGCCGCACCTTCGGGGGTACCCGCGAGGATTTCTGCTCGTCCGTTCGCCAGACCACGGATGGCGGTTACATTCTGGCAGGGTACACGTATTCTTTCGGTGCTGACAGCGCCGATGGTTGGCTGCTCAGGACGAATGAGAATGGCGACAGTCTTTGGAGTCGTCGTTTCGGAGGAATCTATGGTGACTGGCTTAGTGACGCGCAGGAGACCCCGGATGGCGGCTACATCGCAGTTGGCGGTACGGAATCTTTTGGTGCAGGAAACACTGACTTTTGGCTATTGAAGACGAACGCCGCCGGTGACCTCATATGGAGTAGAACGTTCGGGGGGAGTGGAGGTGATAATGCAGTTGCTGTTCAACAGATCTGCGGTGGGTATGTCTTGTCAGGAGTTACCGGTTCTTTCGGTGCAGGAGCCTCTGATTTCTGGCTGGTGGCAACAAATGCCGAGGGCTTCTACCTCTGGGATCGGACCTTCGGTGGCACTAGCAATGAGACAGCTTGTCTGGTACAGCAGGTCGCGGACGGGAGTTATGTCCTTGCGGGAAGCACGGACTCATATGGAGCAGGAAACCGCGACTTCTGGCTTGTGAAGACTGGCCACGATGACAATCTTGTGGCACCGCGTAATGTGATTGTTCGGATCGTCGGCGACGATGCGATTCTTAACTGGACTCGGGATTGCTATCCGTTGTACGAGGTTCAGGGAGCCTATTACATGAATGACGTTTTTGAGACGCTCGGGACTACGTCAGACACAACGATCCTTCTGCCGTGGGAAGGGCTTGAGGCGTTTCGATTCTATCAGGTCAGAGGAATTCTGCCTTCCGTTAATTTAACTTCAAAGAGGTGAAATCATGAAAAGTCTATATTGTCTTGTTACGCTTGGTATGCTTACAGCCAGTGCCTTTGCGCAACCGAATCCGGATACGTGTTGGACAAGGACTTATGATGGCGGTCGGTCGGAGTGGGCAACCTCGATTCAAAGAACCCATGATGGAGGTTACATTCTCGCGGGGCAATCGTATCTGGTTTACGATCACTATAATACATGGGATGCGTACATCGTCCGAACCGATAGTTTAGGAGATACGCTGTGGACACGAACCTACGGCGGCGGCGGGCAGGATTATTTCAGAGGCGTGATCGAGACGGATGATGGTTACTTTGTCACTGCGGGAGGATTCGACGGCCAGTTCTGCCTAATGAAGTTAACTGCCAGCGGCGATATAGTCTGGAGCCAGACTTATGGATCAGGTGCAGGACGTTGTGTATTTCAAACATCCGATCACAACTATGTTGCATGCGGCGCACTGAATATTAATGCTTGGGACTGGTATGTGATCAAGGTAACTCAAGATACCGGAGTTACGCTGTGGGCACACACCTATGGGGGTTCTGGACAAGAAGAAGCGTACTCCATCAGAGAAACGCCGGATAGTGGTCTCGTTGCCGCTGGATACACATCCTCTATAGGCTATGGGTACTTCGATGGATGCCTGGTGCGAATGAACAGCAACGGTGATTCACTTTGGGGTCGTGTGTATGGATACGGTGGGGCAGATGCGATGAACTCAGTGGAATGCATTCCGCAGGGCGGTTTCATGCTTGCGGGTTACTGTTCAACTCCAGGTGCCAATGTATATGTCGTGAGAACAGATGATGCCGGAGATACTCTGAGGACTCGACAGTACGGCGGCGATTACGAAGATTATGGGTCTCAGATTGTTCCAACGCCTGATGGAGGATGGGCCATAGCGGGCAGCAGCAATTCCTTCGGAGCTGGATACGACGCCTACTTAATCAAGATCAATTCTGAGGGAGACACGCTGTGGACCCGAATCTATGGCGGACCGAATGAGGATCGGGCTCGTGCCTTGTGCCTTACATTGGACGACGGCTTCGCTCTTGCGGGAGACACAAGGGACACGACCGGAAGTTTGGATTTCTACGTTGTCAAAACCGGCAAGGACACGACTCTCGTTCCGCCACTCAATCTTGTCCTACGTGTTGTCGGCGATGATGTAATTTTGAACTGGGCGCGTGACAACTATCCGTTGTACGAGGTTCAGGGAGCCTACTACATAAACGACGTTTTCGAGACACTCGGAACCACGTCAGACACAACGATCCTTCTGCCGTGGGAAGGGCTTGAGGCATTTCGGTTCTATCAGGTCAGAGGGATTCTGCCTTCAGTTTTGTGTCGCTGATATTGGACTGCCTTCGAGAGTCACCATAATATGCTTTATCGGCCATGCGAGGAGTCTCACGGGAGAGATTCTGAACGCCCGCGCGAAAACCGAAGACGCGCGGTGTCCAGAATCTTTCCCAAGCCACCCATCTTTCGCGGCGGCATGTGTCCCCACTCCTCACATGCCCCTCATTCGCATGACGTGGAGTCTGAGCGGGGCACGTGAAGACTCAAGACACGTGCCGCCGCGAGTAGCTTCACCCCCCCCCTACCCCCCCGTGAACGGGGGGAGATTTTCAATTCGCGGCGGCATGTGTCCCCACTCCTCACATGCCCCTCATTCACATGACGTGGAGTCTGAGCGGGGCACGTGAAGACTCAAGACACGTGCCGCCGCGAGCAGCTTCACCCCCCCTACCCCCCCGTGAACGGACACTACTGTCTAAATGTAGTGGGTTGATTTTAGAGGGTTTAGGTTTGGAATTGGTACGTTCCATGCAGCACATCTTTCAGCGTCACGAGATCAAACAGG
>JAGVEU010000202.1 GCA_020057985.1 Calditrichota bacterium
GAGCGACACAACCTCACTCCCGGCTCAGTCTGGGACATTGGCGATCCTACGGTTATCGTGAAGGTGTTCAATATTGGCTATCCCGAAGGTGTTGCCGATGACAATGAGAATAACCGCTCGATTGTACTCAAGTGGACGTTCGGCGACGTGGATTTTCTAACCACAGGCGATGCCGAACAACCGGTCGAGGCCAAGATCATGCAGCAATTCGGCGATGAACTCCGCTGCGAAGTTCTCAAGATAGATCATCATGGCAGCTCCGACGGCACCACGGAGAGTTGGATGGCGCGAGTCTCACCGATGTTTGCTGTGATCCCCGTGGCTCGCGACAATCCCTACGGCCATCCCCACGAAGAAAGTCTTGATGCCCTTCATAACCATAATGTCGAAATCCTGCGCACCGACCTCAACGGCACGGTAGATTTTGTTACCGACGGACAGAGTGTGATTGAGGCATGGTATTAGACTAACACGACCTCAGAGAAGTTTGAAGAACTCCTCCGGAGTAACTTCAATATCCCGAAGGATCTTGCGCAGCAGTCCGCGACTGATGTCCTTCCCCTTGTGAATTGCAACGGTTGTTCGACGGCCATCAGGATGAACATAACGAACGTGGCTGGTGCCACCGAGTGGTCTATGAACAAAGCCAAGCCGTTCGAGAGCAGCAATAAGTTGTCGAGACGTGACAACCGGTAGTCTGTCGGGACTCACTTCCAGCTACACCGCAATATCGAGAGTTTTGATTCCAATGATTTCCGGGTACCGCGTGTCAATCGGCTTTCCATCCTCGGCAAGCTCCTGAATACACATCTTGACAACTTCCCGGATATTGATGAGCGCTTCCTCGAAAGTGGTTCCTTGAGAGTAGCATCCCTGCAAGGCCGGACACTCTGCCACATAGACTCCATCTTCATCCTGCTCAATGACAATTTGCATCCGATAGGTTTGCATAACGGCACCCTCCCTGTCTTGATTTAATTCCGATCCACATTCACCCAGCGCCCGTCGAGTTTGGGATTGAGCGGCGAAAATTCTTTGATATATTCCATGAGCGATTCGCGCATGTAGATTCCAGTCTCAATGGCGGCATCACTGCGCAAGGCCGCGAGCTTCTCCATTCCTGAATTGCCTTCCAATAGATAATCCGTAGTCACGAGGCGATAGCTCTTGTTGGGATCATAGGGTTTGCCGCCGATCTCCAAGGATACCACGCGCTCACCTTTGGCTTTGGTGCGATCAATCTTCACCCGCATTCCGCTCACGTACAGTCCACTCCCGCCGTAAGCCACCTTATCTTCCACCAT
Source organism: Calditrichota bacterium (assembly GCA_020057985.1). Lineage (GTDB taxonomy): Bacteria > Electryoneota > RPQS01 > RPQS01 > RPQS01 > JAGVEU01. The sequence goes on from JAGVEU010000202.1 coordinate 1,305, forward strand.
GTCCTTGACAAACTGACCGGTTACATTGACTGCACCCAGCGTGTTGTCGAACGGCAGAACATTGAACACATCGCGCGGTGTGATATTCCCGGAAGGAAGATCGGTGCGCACTCCGCCCTTGTTCGTGAGCGCCAAATCTCCTTTGAGCTTCCATTGCATGGCGTCACAAACCATGTTGCCGAGCAGGGATTCTCCTTCGCCGATGCGGGTGATGGGAATCATGGATTCGCCGATTTTCTCGCCGTACCCGATTTCCACGCGGGCTACGGAAGTATCAATGCCGAGCGCAACGTCACGATTGCGCGGAAAACGATCGGACAGCAAGGTAACCAATGTGCCCTGATCCTGAAACGGCTTCCACCCTACAAGGGTTTTTGTCTCGAGATCAAACTCAAACTCGATCATGTGGATATTGGTGCCGCGTCCGTAACCTTGAAAGCACGGAGTGTGTGTGACGGGATCCACCCACGGCTCCTGATAGCCCACATGAATATCGCCGCAGAACATGATCGAGATGCCATCCACTCTTCGAGCCAATTCAAAAGCATTGCGCGGGAAGTCCGACTTCCAACCCTCCTTCTCGCTTCTCTCCAGATCATCCCAAGCATCCCAGCGATCATAGGGCAATCCGAGATGCACGGCGGCAATGATGACGTCCACACCCTGAGCACGCAAGGTATCCCGGTAGGCGGCCAGAACCGGAACTTCCGGATCAAAGCGCAGACCGCGGATGTTCTCCTCGAACGCCGCTCGCACGGTGCCGCTGGTGGTCAGGCCGATGATTCCGACTTTCAGCGGGCCGATGGTCTTGATAATATAAGGCTGCGCGAAGTGAACGATTCCATTGGCGGTGGTGTCGAAGATGTTGGCTGCCAGCACGGGAAACTCCGCCGCTTTCATCAGATGCTCGGGAACCTGCCGGCCCAAATCGAATTCATGATTTCCCAAGACCCATGCATCATAGCCCATGTCGTTCATGTAGCGCACGACCGCATCGCCTTTGGTTTTTGTGCCGACCAGAGTGCCCTGAAAAATATCTCCGGTGTCCAACAGCAGGAAGCCTTTGTTTTCGCGGATACAGCGCTGCCGTGTCTCTGCGATCAACGTAGCCGCCGAGGCGCCCCCGCCAAGTTGTGGCGGATACTCCGGATTCATGAACACCGCTTCCGATGAATCAATTCCGCCGTGCACGTCATTGGTGTGCATGACCACGATGGAAAAGGTCTTTGCCGAGGCAGAAAGGGACAGGAAGCATGCGAACAGGATGAATGATAGAATCTTCATGGTATATGTCTAATCCTTCTTGGGACAGGGATTCTTGGTGTTGAACTTCCACAGGCTTAGGTTGACAGCGCTCTCGATACGATCTTCCAGTGAATCCGGCAATGTGCTGAAGAAATCTAATCCGGAGAGATGCTCAACCGAATCTACAGTCACGGCAAAATGTTCAACGGGCAACTTGGAGCCTTCATTGGCCATCACGAAGCCGATAGCACGCGGCTCGGCATTGCCGGCAGAAAGAATAACTTTGAAAAAATATTTTGCAACGGCCAGTTTACCGGACTTGCGGGTCTTGGGCAATTTCCCTTTGAGTACCGGACCTGTCACGATGTAAACCGAATCGAAATCAACTGCAAAGTTCCTGACTACCGTTTCGAGCTTGCTCCAGATGCCGGTGTTAAATGCAGGGCGCTGCGGGCAAGCGTTGGTATAGAGAAAACTCTCCTTCATTGCTTCCTCACTCCAACGCATGTCGGCTGCCGGAGCAAGGTGTCCGCGCTGGAATTTTTTAGAATCGGGATAGTCATTCTTATCTGACGATCCGGCAATCTCCGAATCGGCTTTGAAATCGAAGTTGTCGCGGCTGACCACGCGGTCACAGACCTCGCGAGCGGTTAACTTGTAAGATACCCAAGCCGCCTGATGATAGGATGGATTAAATCCAAGTGAGTAACCGGCTCGTTCATAAGCCACCTCGTGCGCCGGTGTCCCCATTTCAAGATTGTCCGACTGCGCAAAGATACTGCTTTGAAATAGCAGCAGGCAAAGGATGGCGAAGAAATTTGTCATATCAGTACAGTGTCAAGGTCAGCGAATTCAAGTTTGTGGTTTGCAGTTTGAGGTTTGATTCTTCAGAGTTCATATCTCAGCGTAATCATTCCGCGAAACAGCGCGGTTTCCACATGGTCGCTGTCGGTGCGATCGGTTTCGTCGTAGAGTGATTGCCGGAAGAGATCGGGATTCACATAGTTGAGTTTACCGAGTTCAAAACCGAAATCTCCGGTCAGCCGTTGCAAGTGGAATCCGATTCCGGCGCTGAAAAGCGTAGTAGCCTGCTCGTCGTTGGTGGGCGAGGTGTAGTAGACAAAGCCCAAGCGCACGGGAGCGCCGGGGACAATCTGTTGCTCGGCTCCGGCGCGAATCTCGAAGGTGTTGTCAAAGTCCTTGTCCACGTCTTTATAAGTGTGAATTTCGGTTTCGAGAATCAGAATCGGCCGATATTCATTCTGCGGACGATATTGCACACCGACGGCAAAATGACTGGGATAGGTTTGCGTGATAGTACCGGAGGATATGGCCACGGAGTCTACGTTCTTGGAAAAGCCATCGAGTTTGACGTCCTTGTCGAATTTGAAATCACCGGTGGGCAGCAGCGCTCGCGCACCGACGGAAACACGTTCGCTCAGACTGAACAAAGCTCCCACATTCATTTCTGCGGGAGTGCCGTTCGGGGAGTATTCCACGAAATCCACCTGATTTTTCTTGGTGGTGTCGGTCTTGTCGGCATAGTAGACTCCGCGCGTGTAGCTCCAGTCTCCCTGCAGTGCGCTGACGCTGAATCCCACCGCGAGCTGATCCATTGCTTTGGCCGCCGCGCCGACGGTAATCGAGCGCAGGTCTCCGGTAATATCGAGGCGGTTATCCCCCAACTTCAGATCCTGAATACCGCCGGAGGTGTAACGATTTCGCACTTCCTCGTGGTAGCGATAGTCAAAGCGATAGGTCGAGTAGCTCGCCGCTGAAAGCACGAGCGAGCGAGTTGGTTCCAGAGGAACGCGCCACGCCACTCCGCCGTCCAGTTTGGAATAGAGGTGGTCGTTCATTGCATAGTTGTTGTAACCGAGCACGCCGTCAAACGCATCATAGAACGGATAGGAGCGTGTTTCTTTAACCCGCGAGACATCGGCGGAAAGATCAATCCGCCACGGTTTTTCCTGATTGGCGAGGGTGGCTGGATTGCCCATCATTGCCGCAGGTCCGGTCTCATGGACAAGAAAAGTCCTACCCAAGCCAAGGCTGCGTGCCGAAAAAGCGCCGGGTCGCGTCCCTAAAGTTGGATCGGCAAAGGGCGATTGTGCAAATACAACCGACGCAAGTAACAGGCTCAGAAGTAGAGTGAGATAACGCATGAACAAAATCCTATATTCAGAAGTTAATAGATAATCACATGAGCGAAACAGACAGCCTCAAGCTGTAGTCGCCAGTTCCACCGCCCGCTTGGAGATTTCCTCAATCGGTGTGTCAATCCCGTGGAATTCGAGTTTGGTGAAAAGCTCGGGAGACTCCATTCGAGCCTGCTCGAAGATCTTCAAACCCTCTTCCCATTTGTTGCCGGTCATGCGCACGACCATCGGTTTGGACAAACCGTGTTCGCGGAGGAATTGAACCACACCCTTGGCAAAATCATCGCAACGGGAGATGCCACCGAAGCGCGCGCCGAAGATTGCTTTCACGTTTGGATTTTCGTCCACCAGCACAAGCATCTTGGCAATGCGATCAGGTGTGGGGCCGCCGCCGCTGTCCATGAAGTTTGCGGGTTTGCCGCCGTAGTAATGAATGAAGTCATTGCCCATGATTCCGAAACCAGCACCGCCGGGAAACATGCCAATGTCACCGTCGAGATCCACGTAGGGTATGCCCCACTCCTTGGCCTGCTTTTCGCGTTCGGTGAGTTCACCCTCTTCGTGGCGCATTTGAATTCCCATCTCCGCGACTTCCGGATGGCGGAATAAGGCGTCATCATCCAGCGCAATGCGGGCATCGGCGGCAATCCACTGGCCCTCGGTTGTGCGCACGAGCGGATTGATCTCGGCAACTTTGCAATCCTGCTTCTTGAACAGATTGAAAAGCCGGACGGCGATATCTGAAACCGTTTTGAGATCATTTCCTGATAATCCCAAGGCACGCGCCATCTGAATCCCGTGATGAGGATAGCAGGGCTCATCAATTTCAAATGGGATTTTGATGATTTTCTCCGGTGAAATGCGCGCGGTTTCTTCGATCTCGACTCCGCCTTCCGCACAGCCGATCAGCACAAGCTTGTATTCCGTGCGATCAATGGTCACACCAAGATAGATTTCCCGCTCGATTTTCAGCGCTGGTTCGATCAATATTTTCTGCACCGGATAGCCTTTAATGACCAGCGCGAGAATTTGCGAGGACAAGGTTTTTGCTTCGATCTCATTCTGTGCGATCTTCACTCCCCCGGCCTTGCCACGTCCGCCGGTGAGCACCTGCGCTTTCAGGACAATCGGAAAACCGATTTCTGCCGCAGCCTTAGCGGCATCATCTGCTAAAGTAACAACTTTGCCGGTAGAAACAGGAATTTTATGGTTCTGAAAAAAGGCTTTGCCTTCGTGTTCGTAGAGACGCATAAGAAAACTCTGAAATACTGAAAATCTGAAACGCTGAAATGATAAACTTAA
>JAGVEU010000083.1 GCA_020057985.1 Calditrichota bacterium
GACCGGCAGTAGCTTCAGTCACTTTACCAATCCGAGTTCCGATGCACAGCGAAACACCGCGCCCTATCAACAGGACTTGCCCACACTTGCCAACATTAGCGTGCTGGCTGTGGATGATATTACCCGCACATGCACAGTAAACGCTTGGGGCCGCCACTGGAGTGGGTTATTGACGGCGTCGGCCACATGGCTTGATAGTGTAGTCGTTGACGGAAACTTGACTATCGCCTCCGGTGCGACACTACACATCGAACCGGGCACAGTCATTAAGGTTTCGCCCGGAGTGAGTATTTCCATCGAGGGCATCATCGAAGCGGATGCGAGACTCGGTTTGCAACAAATAGTGTTTGATTGTTCCGTCACCAATCAGCGGTGGGCCGGGCTGCGCATCAATAGCGATGATGCGGGTAACGTCTTAGGAAATGTAGCGCTTAGACATGCGGAGCGCGGCGTGATTGTGCGGGATGGTCATTTGATCCTCGATGGTTGCGGCCTGCAACAATGCGGCTATGGTGCAGTCTATGCCAGTTCCACAGGGTCAATTACGAATTGCAACATCTGGGATTGTGATCGGTTCGGAGGACTTCTGATTGACGGAGCGGTTTCTGTAAGGGACAATCTATTCCACTACAACAATCAGGGGGGCGTGCGGGTTGTGCGGGGAGATCACTATTTTGCCCGGAACACGATCCGCTATAACGGCGACGGTCACGATTCGACGCGGGTGCCGTGGGGTGGATTGGAAGTGTTGGGTGCATCCGTTGACCTGAAATGCAATCATATCGAGCAGAACGAAGGTCCAGGTTTGTTCGTCTTTGCCGGAGGGTACGCCGCGATGAACAACCACAAGTGGAATGATGTAAATGACAATATGCTTGCCGCAACCTTGCTGCAGTACGATTACGGACAGGTTCACGTGCAGGGCGGGCTGGTCTCTTTGTGTGACGGACTGAACAGTATCTACAGTGCTCCCGACACCGGAAGGCTTGTTTGGAACAGCTTCGTTGATTCCGTCAGCTTGTGCATGACCCGGAACTGTTGGGGGACAACGAATACCGCCAACATAGCCTCCCGCTTGCCTGCTAATACTGGTTTTCTTCCGTTCCTTCCATCGGACCTTGAATGCAATACTGTGCCGCTGGATTCAGGTGCCATTGATCCGGTGACGATGCTGTTCAATCAAGGCTGGGATCAGGAGCATCAGGGATTATTTGACGCTGCTATTATTACGTACGACTCTCTGATCTTTACTTATCCAAAAAGTCTCTATGCTAAGGTGGCGCTGGATAGGGTCTTCTTCTGCAAAAAAGCAGCGGAATGGAGTTGGAGCCAAATTCGACAGTACTTCCTCGATCTGGCTGCTGACAGCTCGAAGGATTCTTCTCTGGCGAATCAGTGCCGAACCACAGCGGCTTGGTGTCTGGCAAACATGAATGATTTCTATGGGGCTATGACGGAATTGCGCGCGCTTGCAGACTCTTCGACGAAGGAAGAGGAGGTCATTCGCAATCAGCTTACGTTGCTTCTTGTTGAACTGAAGCAGAACCACACGGACAGTTTGTTCAGTTTTCCCGGGCATCCTGATCGTCCGGCAGCGGGTTTGGACGCAGTTCCATCAGAGGTTCGGACTGAGGTTGCTGATGCTGCCTTGGTCACATTCACCGAGGGGATTGACGCTCTTCTGCGAGGCGCTTATGTCGTAAAGAATGCGGATGCGAATCAGCCACTTGGCACAGTCATTCCAGAACGATTTGCGCTCTACCAGAACTACCCCAATCCCTTCAATCCCAACACTGAAATCAAATTTGACCTGCCGGAAGACGTTCATGTGAAGTTGAAGATCTTCAATACACTCGGTCGGCTTGTCACTACTCTCGCAGATGAGATTCGCCCAGCCGGTTCGTATCGCTTGACGTGGGATGGTAAGGATCAGCATGGCACAGCCGTAGCCTCCGGAGTTTACGTCTATCAGATCAATGCCGGAAACTTTTCTGACGCCAAAAAGATGGCGCTGATTCGATAGGAAAAACGTGGAATGCAGGATAACACGGAGCCCTGAGTCCACAGTAGTAAGAAATCAAGAAAAGAGATATAGATTAAAAAATGACATCATTACAGAGAGAATTCAGCGCGGACGATTTTCGCGAGCAGACGGATAATATCTACGAAGCCATTTTGGTGATTGCCAAACGCTCGCGACAAGTCGGTGAGCTTCAGAAGCGGCAGATAGATCGCTATTTGGGACAAACGGAGATGGCGGAGCAGGCTGCGGCGCAGGCACGAGCCGAGGATTCTGAGGATGCGCTACCCCCTCCCGAACCTGACGAACCGGTTGATCGGCCTGAATTCAAGTTTGAGAAGCCTGTGATTCTATCGTTGCGCGAACTGAAGGATAACAGCATAGAATTTTACTATGAGGACTGACCACCACGCGTCGCATAATGGTCCGCCAAAGTTGGAACTTCAAGGTCGCAAGATTCTGCTGGGGGTTTGCGGAGGAATCGCAGCTTACAAAGTTGTTGAACTCGTTCGTCTCCTGATGAAAAATGGCGCTCGTGTTCAGGTTATCATGACTGAGGCCGCCACCAAATTCATTGCGCCACTAACTTTTGAGACTGTAACCGGCCGCGACGTCTACGTGGAGATGTTTCCTAATCATGGAGAAATCTCGCCGTGGCATACTGAGCTGGCCTCATGGCCGGATCTGGCGATCGTTGCACCGGCTACTGCCAATCACATGGCTCGTCTGGCGGCGGGACTTGCCGATGATTTGCTCACGACCACGATGCTCACGCTCGAACGACCCAAAGTTCTGGCTCCGGCGATGAATACACGGATGTGGGCCAATGCTGCCACTCAGGATAATCTTGCCACGTTGAAACGACGTGGCTATCACGTAGTCATGCCGGAAGAAGGCGAAATGGCCAGACCCGGCGAAGACGACGGAGTCGGACGTCTTGCCGAACCCACGACGATCTACCGTGAACTGCGACACATTCTGTCTGCGCCGCAGGATTTGCGAAATGTCCGAGTGCTGGTCACCGGTGGACGAACGGAGGAATCGTGGGATCCGGTGCGGGTCTTGACGAATCGAGCGTCCGGACGGATGGGCTTTGCCTTAGCTGAGGAAGCGCGAGAACGCGGAGCCGACGTCATGCTGATTCACGGCCCAACCGATGTCATTCCACCGACTGGAGTGCGCGTTCGTCGCGTGACGACGGCGCAGGAGATGGCTGCCGCCGTCAAGCAGGAAATCCACGGCGCGAAAATCGTGCTTATGTCCGCGGCCGTGGCCGATTACACATTTGCCGAAACGATTGCGCACAAAATTAAGAAGGGCGATCCATCTCAGGAAATCAAACTGGTTCCCACCGAAGATATCCTAAAGAGTCTCGCTGATAAGAAAGGCGACCGTATCATTGTGGGATTTGCCCTCGAAACGGAGAACTTGTTGGAGAACGCGCTCAAGAAGCTGCGGGAAAAGCATCTTGACATTGTAGTTGCGAATAATCCATTGACGCCCGGCGCCGGATTTTCCGGAGAGACGAATCAAGTGCTGATCATTCATCGCAACGGCCGAGTGACGGATCTCCCACTGCAATCGAAACGCGAAATCGCCCGTGAGATTCTCAACGCGGTGATAGCGATCTACCGGAATCCTGAGCCGGAACCGGAAGTAGAGCCGGAAACGGACAGCGAGGAGCTTCCGCATCACTTGTATGATGACATCGAAACTGAGGACACCGTGCCGGAAGTTCCGATTCCTAAACCAGCGGGCAACGAAAAGAAAACTGTTGCACCGCCTGCTAAGTCACACCCATCTCCCGTGAAGGTGGAGAAGACTGTTGTAATCCCAGCGCACGTTGTGTCTGTTCCCGAAATCGAACCCGCAGATGAGATGGAGGATCTGAGCGTGCCTGCGCTGGATATTCCGTTTCCCGCATTGCCACCGCGAAAGAGCGGCAAGAGCCGGCGGGGTGGAAGACGCAGCGCCAAAGCCCGCGCGGCAAAGCGTCTTGCCCAAGCAGGCGCGACAACTGCAACTCCGGCAATGGAAACTCCAGCCATGACTCCGGTCGTTGTTGCTGCGCCTGTACGTGAACCCGCAGCAGTAATTGAGCCACAGGTTTTAACTGAAGCTCGGAAGGACAAGCCGTTCCGAGGCAAGTCGTCAGACCGTTCTCGAAAAGCAAAATCAAGCGCTACCCAGCAGACACTGCCCACGACGGCTGTTGAGAGCAAGCCTGCAACGGTCACAGAACCCGCAAAGACGACAGACGACAAGAAAACTGGCGGAGTTCGCGGCAAAAAGACGCCGCAGAAATCCAAGAAACCGAAAAAAGAAGCGTGACCAACGACGCTCACAGTCTGGGGCGGAGATATCTGGAAACTCTTGCGCTGTTTGAAGACGAGATTCACTTGCCGGATTCCACAAAGCCCGCAACGCGCGAGCGTCACGTGCTTCGCGGAGCCATCGAACCGCTGCCCGATGATCTTGCTGTCTTCAACAACAGTATTTGCACCTGCACGAAGTGCGCGCTGGGTCACACGCGGACGAAGTTTGTTTTCGGCGATGGTAATCCTCAAGCAAAGATTGTGTTCATCGGCGAGGCGCCTGGTCAGGATGAAGACGTGCAGGGAATTCCGTTTGTAGGTCGTGCCGGGCAACTCCTCAATCAGCTTCTCGCCGGTGTTGGACTGTCGCGGCGTGATGTGTATATCTGCAATGTGCTCAAGTGTCGTCCGCCGGGCAATCGGGATCCCGAACCGGTTGAAGTGGATACATGCAGCCCCTATCTGCTCACTCAATTGTCCGTGATCAGCCCTAACTTTTTGGTTTGCTTGGGGCGACATGCAGCGGCGGCGCTGCTTGGAACTCAAGCGCCGATGAAGGAACTGCGGGGGCGCGTTCTTCCTTGGAACGGGATGCAGGTACTCGTCACCTATCATCCGGCCTACTATTTGCACAACGGCAGCCAGACCGCAATCGGTGAGCAGGACTTCCGACTGTTGCGCAGTTTATACGACGAGATCAGCGCGTGACAATGTTTTCTTTGCCGACTTTCATTAAGCGATAGAACTTTTCGCAAATGGCTCTTCCTGCATCACAGCCGCCGCGTCAGGCTTCTGATCAATCATCTTTCAGGATGCCGCCGCACTCGATCGAATTCGAGAAGGCGTTGCTGGGCATCATCCTGATAGATGGAAGTTGTTTTATGCGGATTCGAGACCTGCTGGAGGAGAGTTCTTTCTATCGCCCGGCCCATGCGCTGATTTTCGGAGCAATGATTGCGCTCGACAACAGTCATGAGCCGATTGACGGTGTTTATGTCTCCGAACAGCTCAAACGTATGGGCAAGCTCGAAAGCGTCGGTGGGCTGCTCTATCTGATGGAGTTGTCGGAAGCAGCGTCATCGTCGGCGAATGTCGAGTATTACGCACGCGCCGTACACGAGAAGGCGCTGCTGCGAAAGGTCATTTCGCTCGGC
>JAGVEU010000513.1 GCA_020057985.1 Calditrichota bacterium
CGCAGCAACACCCAAAAAAGACTCAACACTCCTAACTAACTGGAAATGGCACTAGCTATCTGTCTCACTCGCTTGACTCAGGATCATCAGTGCATCCATTTGCTCGCTTCGAGGCAGCACGACCGTTCACCCCAAAGGTACCTGGTTTCGTGGCCGTGCGGGATATGTCAATTCAGACCCAAAAACTATACCCTGCGATGCGAGGTGTAAGCCTGAATCAGCGACGATCTCTTCGCGGGCACAAATTTGATATTCTCGAGACCGTAGTAATCCTTTATCCAGCGTCCAATCATGATGTTTAGACGATGTCGGCCAAGTACCGATTCGAGATCGCGATACTCGGCGAGAAGTTGAGCATTGTTCTCGACGAATTCGAAGAAGCGATCTGTGACGTCTGAAACATCCTCTCCGATCTTGAATACGCGCTCGACATTCTGGCAGAATGCTGAAACGACGTCTGATCCCGGAGGCAGTGCAGGCCCTTTGCCTAACGCGGTACCAACTTTGTTGCGGTCTTTGAATGTTCTTGCCATGAGTAGTCTATCTCGAAATTTGAATAGTCACAAACGCCAAAGTAAACAAAATCGCGCAATAAAAGCACCATTGCGCATACCTTAAGAAATCAGACTGCTTATCATCACATTCAACGCGCTCCGTTGCCGCGGTTTCTAAAGCCTCTTCAAGGCCAAGATATTCCGCGTCCGCCTCGTCAATGTAAGCCCGAGACGCTCGCTGTGAATACGAATAAGCGCGATGCACAAGCAGAATGACTCCCATGAAGCCAAGCCAAGCGGCAAGGAGGGGAGCAAACTCGAATGTTGATCGCGGAACAAAGTCCTGAGTAATAAGTGCGACGGACAGGCCGATTCCTGCCGTGGACAAAGTTACAAGTGAGCGACCAAGTGTCAAGACAGCTTGTCCACTGGCTTCTTGCCAGAACCTTCTGTCAGACCGGTACGCGTCATATCGCGCATCAACAGAAGGGATATTTGATGCAGGACGTGTTGACTGATTATTAGTCATAACATAATGTTCTACGCACTCGCTATGAATCTCGCCTTTCCTACCGGCAGTTCTGACACATCGTACAAATCTGCCTCAGTGACATGTCTATCGGGCGAAACCGCGCACAAACGAGTACAGAGCATCAATCTCTCCGCGGCTGAGAGTTGCATTGCCGGGCATGAGCCTGCCGGGCAGACCTTGAGTCACAATGCTTGTGAAATGTTCCTTGTTGTGAAACCACGCCGCGTCGGGCTGCAACAGGCTGGCTGTGTATTCATATTTATAAGGAAAGACATTTAATACTCGTACTGCCTTTCCCTCGCCATTGTTCCCATGACAGGAAGCGCATCGTTGTGAATAAATTCCCGCACCGGACGAATTCCGATCTGCACGGATAGCCGCAACTTGTTGAGAAGCAGGCTGTTCCATCCGCTGCATGGCCAGCAGGATTGGGATTCTTGGCCCTGTGCTATCCATTGCCGCAGTACTACTTGTTGTCCTTGCGGAAGCATTCGTGCCTCCTTTGCTTTCAGGAAGTTTGGCCAGAATTGCGTCCGTGGTCGGATCGGGATTGGGAATAAGAGTGCGAACATAATGCACCATTGCCCACAAGTCTTCGGTCGGCAGCAATGCAAAGGACGGCATCGAAGTTCCGGCTGAGCCTTTCATCAGCGTGTTATAAAGCGACACCACGTCGTTGCCATACTTGAACTTGTCCGTGTGATAATTGCGTGGCTTGGGATTGAGACTTGTTGCGCGATCTCCGTCACCGGCTCCCTTGGTTCCATGACAGCTTGCGCAGTTTGTCATGAATAAGGTCTTGCCCTTGGCTGCAAGCGCATCATCCTTAGCCAGCGCGCGCAAGTCCACCACTTCAACGGCTTGCTTGCCACCTTCGCGGGGCGGAGTCACTCTCGCGCTTTCTTCACCGCGTTGAAAATTCTTGGAGAAGACCAGATAGAGTAACAATCCCGATAGAATAATCACCGGCACGTAAATAAAGAGACTGGTCTTGCGGGGCTGATCGCTCATTCCCAAAATCTCCAATTCGCGCTCTCTATAATTCGCGGATCGCGCGAAGCAAGCACGGAATACTTGCCGTAGAACCATGACACGGCAAGGCCAAAAAGTCCGGCAAAGCCAAGGAATGTGCCGATTTCGATCCAACCAATCACCGGAGCGCTGCCACTCACTGAAGGTCGCACCATCCAGAAAATGTCAAGATACTGTCCAATGAGAATAGCACCACAGACCATCAACAACCAATTTTCCATTCTCTTCAGCCCTTGTGAGAGCAGGCCAAAGAACGGAATGACAAACTTGAAAACGGGCAACGCAATGAACAGATACTGCCAACCGCCTTCGCTGCGCTTGATAAAGTAGAAGGTCTCCTCGGGCAGATTTGCGTACCAGATTAGCATGTATTGCGAGAAACCGATATAGGTCATGAAGATGGTGAATGCAAACACCAGTGTGCCGAGATCCTTGAGGTGAGACGGTGTGGTCACAGCGCGAAGCGCGCCCTGCCTTCTCAGCATGATGAAGATAATTGTAATGAGCGCCAGGCCGCTCTGGAACATTCCGGCAAAGCAGTACACCGGAAACATGGTCGAGTACCATTTAGGTTCAAGACTCATGAGCTGATCGAACGAGGTCATCGAGAACGTGCCCGCGAAGAACGGCATGAAGGCGATAGACCAATAGATCATCTTCCTCGTCAGCGATGGTTCACCGGTCTCGTCCTGCTTCAGTGACATTCGCACAAGTTTCCAGGCGAAGAACATCCAAACCAATATAAAGACTATGCCACGCACGGATACCCAGAGCACGCTTAACCACTCGCGCTTAGCCGGGTAATGAGTCACAAAATCAGGAGTAGCCCACGGATAGATATACTTCAAGCCGGGAATCATGACAAGAAATAGCACAAGCGCGATGGGCAAGTAAGCAGTCAATCCCTCTGCAACCCGGCGCACCACAATCACCCACGTCGCGTTCACGGCATGATGCAGTGCAGTGAAAAACAGGCCGAACACTCCAAAGCAGGCGAACATGAAATAGCTCACGAGATAGCTTTGCCAGGCACGCGCAGCGTCCACCGCTAACCCACCGGCGAATGCAGCCACACCAATGACCGCACATGCGATAAACGCGGTGCGCCACTTGGTGGCGAGCACAACTGGCCCGGGGCTTTCTATCTGTGTTAGGGCTGTGTGATGCATTCTTATTTCTTCGGCCAAATCTGCACTTTGCCCGTATCCGGCAGGTCAGTGTCAAAGCCGATGGCGCTTCCCTTCATGGCCTGCAAATCTTCCGGAGTCGGATATGCTGCTCTTTGCAGTGCGCGAACATAATGAACTACTACCCAGCGCTGCTCCGGCTGAATCTGCGTTGCATAACTCGGCATCAATCCTTGCCCGATACTGATGGTGTGGTAGATCAATCCGTCCGTCCATCCTCTTAGCTTCTCGCTATACAAGGAGGGCGGCATGGTAAACTTGGGCACAATATAACCATATCCATCGCCTTTTGCGCCGTGGCATACAATGCAATAGGTTTCGTAGTACTTCTTTCCGGCAGCGAGTACATCTTTGGTTGGAGTAAGCGGATTTCTGAGTTTCTTTGCTTCCAAGCTATCAGCAAATCCGAAACGGTACGGCTCGAAGTCCCGTGGAACTGTTCCTTTCACCGGCTGCCGCATGCCAACTCCATTAGGAGCATTGGGATCAAGCTCCTGTGCCTTGACGGAGGGTTGCCGGTACATGTCCGGCATATACTCAACTTGCGTGTAAGACTTGGTCTTGCATGAGACCAGAGCCAATGCAAGCAGAGTGAGCAGAACGCTACTTTTCCACAATGCGGACGTCATCGGCGCCAGCTCCTTTCAGAAAAGTAGAAACATCATCAGTTCTGATTCCCTCGTAAATTGGAACCACAAGCGCAAACCGGTCGTCGGTCAGGCGTTCATCAAAGATGCGCGGTTTCTTGTTCGGCAGTTTGCAGGCAGCCCACATGGCAATAAAGGTTGAAATTCCGCCGATGAGAATTCCGCATTCAAAGGTCACGGGAATAAATGCCGGCCATGAGATGAGCGGTTTGCCACCGATATTAAGCGGCCAGGCTACAGCCGAAACCCAAGCCTGAAGCCCAAATCCGCCAATGACTCCAAGCAGACCCATGATTAAGGTCACCCAAGGAACCCAAGACATTCTGATTCCGAGCGCATGCTCCATGCCATGTATCGGATAAGGAACAATGGCATCAAGATCCTTCCAGCCTTTCTTGCGAGCAGAATCCGCTGCATGGAGGATAACATCAGGATCATTGAAGAATCCGACCACCACTCCTAATTCATCCTTCATCCTTCCTCCTTCATCCTTCCCACAGGGTTCGGAAGAGTCGCCTTCATCTCGGACATGGCAATGACCGGGAAGAATCGCGCAAACAGAAGGAACAGAGTAAAGAATAAACCAAAGGCACCGATTGTCCAGCCAAAATCATAGATGGTAGGAGTATAAATATCCCACGATGAGGGCAGAAAATCGTTATAGAGCGAGGTCACAATAATATTGAATCGCTCAAACCACATTCCGACATTGACAAGCAACGCCACCGCAAACATGATCGGAATCGAGGTGCGCGCCTTCTTGAGGAAAAAGACCTGCGGAATGATGGCATTGCAGGTGAACATGATCCAGAAAGCCCACGCATAGTGTCCGGTAGCGCGGTTCATGAATACGAAGCGCTCGAACTGATTCTCACTGTACCACGCGACAAAGAACTCTGTGAGATACGCATATCCGACCATCAGACCGGTCACAAGAATGATCTTGTTCATCATCTCGAGATGCCGCAGGGTGATGAGGTGCTCCATCTGAAAGGCCTTGCGCATGATCACGAGCAGCGTGACCACCATCGCAAAACCGGAGAAGATTGCACCCGCTACGAAATACGGCGGGAAGATAGTGGTATGCCAGCCAGGGACAACTGACGAGGCAAAATCGTAGGACACGACCGTATGCACCGAGAGTACAAGCGCGGTCGAGGCTCCGGCGAAAATCAGATAGGCCTTCTCATAGTGGCTCCAGTTTCGCATCGAGCCGATCCACCCGAGCGAGAGCATTCCGTAGACTTTTTTGCGAAAGATGGACTTGGCGCGATCTCGTATGGCCGCAAAATCCGGCACCAGACCTGTGTACCAGAAGAGTAGCGAAATCGTGAAGTAGGTAGAGACGGCAAATACGTCCCAAAGAAGCGGTGAGCGGAAGTTGACCCACAGCAGTCGGTCATTCGGATAAGGAATCAGCCAGAACGCCAGCCACTGCCGCCCGACGTGCAAGAGAGGAAAGATTCCGGCGGTCATTACGGCAAAAATCGTCATGGCCTCTGCTGAACGATTGATGGCGGTTC
>JAGVEU010000367.1 GCA_020057985.1 Calditrichota bacterium
AATGACACAGAAGGGAACGGGTAAACAGGATTCCGGCGGTGAGAGGACACTTCCGCTCGGCGGATCAGAAGAGCGCATATCCATGCGGCGCTACCAAATGGGCGATGCAATCAGCCCCTACGGAAATTGTTGATGACTGCGCCGTGAAATTGGATTCCCGCTTTCGCGGGAATGACAGAAAGGTGCAGGAATGACAAAACAGAGTGGTGCGGGAATGACAATTAAAAAAGTAGCTTGGATTCTGGCGGGGTGAGGACACCACCGCTCGGCGGATTCACGTATCGCGCTGCCGCGCGCGGCTACGATAAGGCATAGGGGCGATTCAGGGAGAAGCGGACAAGACATGCCTTGTCTCTACATGTGATAAAAGGGCTATTTGGCGGGGGGATAGGATGTTCAATCTTAACAACAGCTTGAACATCGGTGCAACCTTTTCAGGTTTGCCGTGTCTAATAGGAAGAGACATATTCTCTTGTCATAAGTCCATATTTTTCAATCCATCCAAAGCCATGTGGCGGTCTCAAGTCTCCGTGAGAATCGGGTTTATGCCTTTCAGATTTTCAGTATTTCAGCTTTCTTAATGGCTTTGGAAGTTCGTTTGGTCAAAAAATGTTTTTACCATATTCACATTTTTCACAGTTTATCATCATATACCATATCATGATGCGATAACGGGCGACGCTGTCTGCCCCTACGGGAATTGTTGATGACTGCGCCATGGAATTGGATTCCGCTTTCGCGAGAATGACAAAAGCGAGCGGGAGTGACTCGGAAATCCCCATCCATACCCCCTGAAGCAAGGTGGAAGAAGAATCGGAAGCCCATCAGAGGCGTTGTTTTGTGTCCTATTTTTTGTTATATTTAAGTTTTATTGAAATTGCGCCTTTGAAGAGAGAACTTGTCATAAACGCCACGACCACCGAGACCCGCATCGCCTTCCTTGAAGACGGAGTGCTGGTCAATTTGTTCGTGGAACGCCCGGAAAACGAGCGAAATGTGGGGGATGTCTATAAGGGGACTGTACATCGGGTGATGCCGGGAATGCAGGCGGCATTTGTAGATATCGGATGGGAATCCGATGGATTTATTCACTTTTCAGATCTTTTCCAATCCGCTGTGGATATGGCGGAAGGAATTGAGATGGACGAAGTAGCCATGCCCGAGAAGAGGCGAGGCCATAAGCGCTCCTTTAAGCCGCGGGCAGAACTCAAGACCGGTCAGGAGCTGCTGGTTCAGGTCATCAAGGAGCCGCTCGGAAAAAAAGGGCCACGACTGAGTTCAGAGATCTCCCTCCCAGGTCGCTTTCTTGTGCTCATCCCGGGAGACTCACTGGTCGGTGTTTCCAAAAGAATACCGGATGTGAAGGAACGCAAGCGGCTGAAGTCTATTCTGAGCGCAATCCAACCGGAGGGCTTTGGCCTGATCTGCCGCACGGTGGGTGAAGGCAAGTCCGATGCAGAAGTACGCCGCGATCTGAAAGCATTGACCCGGCTCTGGACCATGATCGAGACCAAGATCGAGAAGACCAAGGCTCCGGCGCGATTGCATAAAGAAGCTCCGATCACATCAAGTCTCATTCGCGATCTATTTGCACCGGATATTGATCGTGTAGTCGTGGACAGTCGTAAACTCTTCCGCGAGATTCGTTCTTATGTGCGCTCCGTAGCTGAGCCGCTGTTGGATCGCATTCAGTTTCACGAGAGTAGCGAACCGATTTTCGACGCCTACAAAGTGGAATCGGAAATCGAGAAGGGACTGTCCCGCAAAGTGTGGTTTGGCGGCGGGAGCTACCTGATTATCGAGCAGACGGAAGCGGTGGTCACGATTGACGTGAACTCCGGCCGATTCATCGGCAAGAAGGATCAGGAAGAGAACAGTCTCAAAGTAAATCTGCAAGCGGTGCAGGAAGTCTGCCGCCAGATCAGGCTGCGCGACTTGGGCGGAATTATTATCATTGACTTCATAGATCAGTCCGATGAGAAAAACCGCCGCAAGATTCATGAGGCCATGAAAGCAGCGCTTAGGACTGACCGTGCGAAGTGGGATATTGCACCGATCAGCCAATTCGGAATCATGGAAATGACCCGCCAGCGCACGAAAGTTTCGCTCATTCAGACCTTCAATGAGCCTTGTCCGATGTGCGACGGAAGCGGAATGGTGCCCTCCAAAGAGACCGTGGTTACGCGCCTCCAGTCGTGGGTCAAGCGATTCCGCACTCGTACCGGCGAAATGGGTTTGACCGTGCAGGCTCACCCCGAAATTGTCGAATTTATCACCAAAGGTCTGAAATCACATCTTAGACAGATCATGTGGGACTCCTTGCTTTACATTAAACTAGAACCTGATTCGACTCTAAATATAGATGATTTCAAGTGTTACAGTTGGAAACAGAAAAAAGACATCACGGAAGAGTTTCGTTCCTGAGTGGCTTGACATTCAGGCAGGGAATTCGTAAATTAAAGACTTACTGAAAACGACACGACTGAATCCTATGTACGCCATCTGCAATTTATCCGGTCAACAGATCAAAGCCGAACCCGGTCGCACTATGCGCATTAGCTATCAGCATTCCCGCACGGAAGGCGAAAAGCTGGTGTTCGATGAAGTCATGCTGCTATCTGACGGCGTGACTGTTAAAATCGGCAAGCCGCATCTTGAGGCCAAAGTCCATGCCACAGTGGTGTCGCACGGACGTGACCCGAAGGTCATTGTCTATCACAAGAAGCGGCGCGGGCACTATCACAAGATGCACGGACATCATCAGAAGTTTACCCAGATTCGAATTGACTCTATCGAGGGCTGATACTCATGGCTCATAAAAAAGGACAAGGTTCTTCCCGCAACGGTCGCGAAAGCAATCCCAAAATGCTTGGGGTCAAGCGCTATGCCGGTCAAGCGGTAAACGCCGGTGAAGTGCTCGTGCGTCAACGGGGCACGAAAATCAAGCCGGGCAAGAATGTCGGCTGTGGCCGCGATCACACTCTGTTCGCTCTGATTACCGGCACTGTGGGCTTCAGAACTCACGGTATCGAGCAACGCAAATCAGTCCACGTGCTGCCTGCTGAAGTTTAGTTTTCCATTTTATTTCCGGGCCGCCTTAGGCTGATTCCCGATTTTAGCTCCGCGCGCGGCCTTCTCAAGCCGCGCTTTTTATTTTCTACAAACACCGCACATACTGTGCAAATCACACCTCAATTCAACTCCACAAGAAGGAAACACAACCCATGAAAGTCACCGTTATCGGCGCAGGCAATGTGGGCGCCTCCACAGCCTATGCGCTCGCTCAAAAGGGAATTGTCAATGACATCGTGCTCATTGATATTATCGAAGGTATTCCGCAGGGAAAGGCTCTGGATATGTATCAGTCCGGCCCCATCGAAGGGTATGATACCAGAGTCGTCGGCACAAATGACTATGCGCTGACCAAGAACTCGGACATCATTGTCATGACCGCCGGCAAACCACGCAAACCCGGCATGTCGCGCGAGGATCTGCTGGCTGTGAACATCGAAATTGTAAAGGATGCCATCAGCAAAGCAGCGAAGGAATCTCCCAATGCAATTCTCATTGTGGTTTCAAATCCGCTCGATGCCATGTGCTACGGCGCGCTGAAGACCTCCGGTTTCAAGCCCAACAAAGTGATCGGCATGGCAGGAATTCTCGACACTGCGCGGTTCAGCGCCTTCATCAACATGGAACTGGGCGCTTCCATGAAAGACATCCATGCCATCGTGCTCGGCGGACATGGTGATACCATGGTTCCACTGATTCGCGCCACAACCGTCGGTGGCGTTCCGCTAACGAGCCTTGTGTCCAAAGAGAAGATTGATGCCATGGTCGCCCGCACCACAAACGGCGGAGCGGAAATCGTCAAGCTCATGGGAACCTCAGCGTGGTATGCTCCGGCAGCAGGAACCGTCCAGATGGTCGAGAGCATCGTCCTCGATCAAAAGCGCGTCCTTCCCTGCGCCGCATGGCTGCAAGGCGAGTATGGCTTGAAGGACATCTTCATGGGTGTGCCTACGATGCTCGGCAAGAATGGCGTCGAGAAAATTATCGAGATGCCCATGAATGACGACGAGAAAGCACTCTTCAAAGCCTCAGCCGACAAAGTTCGCGCCACCGTGGATGAGACGGCCGCGATGATGAAGTAACTAATCCAGAATCTAAATGACCCGTGAATTGCCTCCGGCTACCATTCCCGGAGGCAATCACGGATTTGAAGCTTCTTGACTCTTTCACATTTTCTGACTAACTTATGGACATAAATGTGGACGGAATAACTCCTTACTATAATAAAATTAATACTTAATGCAGGACATTTGTGCGGACATTTGAGACCACACACCCGTGGATTAGGTTCGATCTGAAGCCAGAGGAGTTCCCTCCAAAGCTATGGTTGATGCTCGGAGAGTGCCAGTCGAAGTGTGAGCATATCGCGGGGGTTCCGTTACTGCCTGAAACCGCGGAGAAGATCAACCGACATTATCTTGTGCGCGGCGCGAAAGCAACGACAGCGATTGAAGGCAATACGCTCAGCGAAGAGCAGGTGAAGTTGGGGATAGAAGGACGGCTGACTCTGCCCGAGTCTCAAGCGTATTTGGTGCAGGAAGTACGCAACATTGCACATGCTTTAGAAAAAATCTTCTCTGACGTTGCAATAAGCGGTACGGGTGGACTGACCGGATTGCCTTCAGTTCGAGTTTCGCGAAGTCGAATCTGTCAGCTCAACGAGTGGGTGCTTCACAATCTGCACGATGAGCGAAATGCGGCTCCCGGCAAGATCAGGAAACACGCGATTGCTGTTGGAACGTATCGCGGCGCGCCTGCGGAAGATTGCGAGTATTTGCTCGACCGAATGTCAGAGTGGATTCAATTGCTAACTGTCACCGATCATTCGCCGCTTGTGGAGGGCATACTGAAAGCTCTGCTTGCACATCTTTATATCGCGTGGATTCATCCCTTCGCTGATGGCAATGGGCGAACGGCGAGATTGGTTGAATATCAAGTTCTGCTCGCGGCCGGAGTGCCGGCTCCTGCGGCTCACCTCTTGAGCAATCACTACAATACGACGCG
>JAGVEU010000088.1 GCA_020057985.1 Calditrichota bacterium
AGATCAATGCCGAAGATCCGGCGAGCAGATTGCGCCTTGCTCCAGAGTGGTGAGGTTGCGGTGGAGCGATAGGCTTGAAGGATTTCAGAATTGATTTCGTTGTCAGCAATCTCGTCTCGCTCACCGGGATCAATCACCGGATAGATGTAGACCGTGTCTCGCTGACCGTCCGTCGTGACTCCGAAACGGTATGCTTGCCCAAAGTCCGGTTTCAGTGGCTTATCATAGAGAAACTCTGTGGCAATAACTCCCACGGATGTCCCGACCCAAGGACGAAAAGCAAGTTCGCCGCCATAGGCAACCTCTTTGACTGCGTTGATCATGGATTGAGTGCCGTCAAATGCGTCTACGTTAGCCGTGTCGCCGTTGGCAAGAATCTGCTGCGTCGGATAAATGTCCGCATCATCGCGCGGCACGAGTGTAATAAGGCGATTCAGAGAGCCATCGGGGTTGAGAATAGCGTCCTTCTTCCTTGCTGAGAAGAACGCGACGCCTTTCAGCTTGCCGAGCGATAGTTCGGCAGCGCCGCCGTGAAGAGTGAACTCACGCGAGCGGGACAAATCCGGAGCAATTCCCGTCAGGCGTTTGTCAAAGCCAAAGCCTGAATAGCGCGGATTGAAGTAGTCACCGCTCTCGATCACTACGCCTTGCCCGAGGGAGATTTGATAATCTCCAAGGTAGGCACGATCCACTTGCAATGGGCCGAAGGACTGTTTTTCCGTGCCGACAAACCACTTCATCTCCGGAATCTTGAACTCGCCGGTGTTTGCGTAGAAGGTCTTCTCAGCAAGATTCCGGTGCCAGAGTAACCCCGCCTTATATTTGCGATCAAACGTGAAGCGCAACTTGTGACTGATATCGGGTCGGGGATTTACCAATGCAGTTGGGCTGATGGCGAGTTCTTCGTCTGTGAAGAATGGTGTGTTATAGGAACGGAATGTATATGAGCCATGCAGCTTCTTTCCACCGGTGACGTCCTCATATCCCAGATAGTTGCGAGCATTGCGATAGCCCCAACTCGACAACCCCGGGACTGCTCGTAAATCTCTCTGTCCTCTGATTCCACCTTGTAACCTCACTTGATTGTAGATTGCTACCGCATCTGCCGGTGAGACGTTCTGTAGATCCATCAACTCATCAAGAGATGCCTCGTTCACATTTAAGGGTTCGAGCAGGCGGTCTATCCATTCATCCACTAACCCCACATTGGTGCCTTCTTCCGTTCCGAGAGTTTCGATTCGGTAGTAGGCATCCTCGATGCGTTCCATGCGTTCGTCTTCGGGGCGGTGAGGATTGATGCGAACGAGCTTCTCCAACTCAAGCATGGTCTTCTGATCTATTTCCGGCAACTCGCGCAGTTCATAGATGGACTTGAATGCGCCCTCATAGAGAAGCCGATTGTAGATTGCGTCTCGCTGTTCGGGAGTGAGCAGGAGTGATTCAAGGTCTTTGCGCGTTGCCGAGTTCAGATCCAATCTCTCCGCGCACAACAAAGGCAGAGATCCCGATGCGAGAAAGAGAACGAGAAGCAGAATATGTGCTACAACTCTCATTTCGCTTTCCAGATCTCCGGAAGGGACTTGTCAAGATCGAATCCGATGCCAATCTGATGGGATGGACTCAGCACCGGATGATAGATAAAGGCATAGTCAATCACCAATTCGCGCCAGTGAATACCGAAGCCTGCGGTAAAGCTGTTTGGGTTCGTAACGACGCCAAGACGCAGATCGAGCGGTTTCACGACATTCGCGTTGAGTCCACCTTTGAATTGCGTCTCGCCGGTCAAAATCCGCTCGACATCGAAGGATGTTCGCACACCATAATACGGGAAATAGCTCAAGCCTCCGGAAATGATGCGAGGCAAATCGCGCTTCAAACCATCGCCCATCTGAGGATGGTTGATGTTCTTGAGCGAGCCGCCAAGCCGGAAACGATCCCAGAGTTGAGCTGTGGCTCCGACATCAAGTCCGAAGGTTGTCGCACTGCCCAAATCTTCGGAAAGCCCATTTAACCCGGTAACGGATTCGCCAAGCTTGTAACCGATGAGCTTGAACGTGTAGCCGAATGCCAATGAGGAGTGTAAGTCTTCCTGAAGCATGATGCCATGCGAGAGCATCATTTCATTCTCTGAGGCCATCGTGTGCGCGCCTTCCCTCGTGCCGAGAGTCTGAAAGGCAACCGCCACTCCGCCCGCCTTGTGTCCCAAAGTGAAGGAACCGCTCGCGGCCACATGCTGTAGAAATGTCAAGCTCCAAGGCTGATGGTAGGCGAACCGGCCTTGTGATCCCTTTGAGTACGCAAGTCCGGCCGGGTTCCAATAGGGAGCCTCAGCGCCGACTGCCACTGCGGTATATGCGCCACCGACCGCAAGTCCTGCGGGAACCGGAGGATTGGGATTGGAGATTAGCTGAGCATGTGCCAAGTACGGAATGGCGAGCAGAAAAAGCAGTGCGCAAATTAGTCTCAAGGGAACCTCAGCAATTTTCGACGTGATAGGTCTTGAACCGTTGATCGAGTGGTGTGTCATTTCAGTTTCGTCCCCACGACAATCGGTTTGATTTTCACGTCGCTGTCTCCGTTAGCAACAGCTTCAAGATGTAGAAT
The DNA here is from genome assembly GCA_020057985.1 of Calditrichota bacterium. GTDB lineage: Bacteria > Electryoneota > RPQS01 > RPQS01 > RPQS01 > JAGVEU01. The sequence continues at coordinate 2,605 of JAGVEU010000088.1, forward strand.
GTAAGTTCCCATCGGAAGCAACTCATTCAGTTCGTCGCGACCATCCCACTCCACTAAATTTGGACCGCCAGCTTGCTTATCCACAAGAGTGGTTACCAGATGTCCGCGTAAATTGAAGATTCGAAGTCGCACGGAACTTGTTGTAGGTGTGTTGTAGTAGATCTTCAGTACCTGTCCGATGTCCGGAGCGAAGGGGCGATTGGGCACGTCAAGTTCTACTCCAACGGAAGGTAGGGTGTCAAGAGAAGTTTCCGTGAAGTCTTCAGCATATCCGGCAAGCATTTGGAAATCGCCATTATAGGTGGAAGATGGCCCGGCAATGCTGCAATTGACTCCGACGAGGTCACGCAGTCTGTACCAGCGGCTATTCAAGAAAACCGTGTCTGGCTTCTGCGAGTCCCACAGGCGAACAGTGAGATTTCCCGTGCCGTCATCTATCAGGATATTTGTTCCGCCGCCGATGTTCTCATCCACACGATAGACTGTGCCCGAAGTCTTGCACCACGTTCCTGCGCCGTAATTATCGGGAGAGGATGTCTGAACAATGCTGCGCTGCAGGCGCAGATCTCCGGTTTTTATTACAATAGGATCAGGTAAGGGCATTCCCTCGCTCAGTACAACAATATCACCAGCGCTTGGTAAACCCTCGAAGCCAGCTAACTGGATTGTTCCCTGATACGATGAAACACTGCCCGTGATCTCGATCAGATTAGCTCGTTTTATTCCCGGAAACGTCGAGGCTGGGTTGAATTCCGACAAACTGAGGCCACGCCCGCTCTTGTCCTGTATGTAGGCCGAAATCAGTCGTGTCCCTCCGGTTGTGGTGACGTCTTGTACATAATTCACGATGCCGCGCAAGGTGACGGTTTGTCCGTTGTAGATATCAAAGTGGTTATAGATTTGGGCTATCAGCGTATCGGGGCGATAACCAGTGAAGATGACCGAACCATTTACGAGGATGTTACCAAGCGTATCACGGAGCGTGCTAACTTCCAATCGAAAACTGTGAGCATCAGTCAGCGATTCAAGCGTTTCAAAGTGCAGAGTTTTTCCGCTTGGAAGAAGATACACGGATTCCACGTGAAGAGTGTCCAAGATGCTCAGGTTTATGATACGGTAGTTGGCGATACTGCTGACTCCCGTGGTATCCACGTACTCGCTCAATTGAACGTTCACCTCATGTTCTGAGACTGCAAAGCCATTGAGAAGTTCAGGTGGGCGTCGGTCAACCAATCCAAGATCGGACTCATAGCGTGGTGCGATTTCCCAACCGACACGCGAATAATATGTACAACAACCAATGATGAAGTTGAAAGTGTCGCCCACGACAGGCTCGTATTGCAGTGCAAAACTGTAGTTTCCGGTACTGATAATTGTGCATTCACCCGAACCATCACTCACCCTGAACTCGCCGTTAGCGATATAGTTTGACGTGTTAGTGACCCAGCATCGTCCCACGCTTATAAGGACTCCCTCATAAGGCTCGCCAGAAGCAGGCAAAATTCCGGTGGTTACCGGAGTCGGAGAAGGAACAGTTGCACTTCCAAGAACAGTTACTGAAATCGTTGGCGAAAACTCCGTTGTCCCATTGTACTCAAACACAACTCCAGTGACTCGCACGAGACTCCCTGTATCAGGTGTGGCAGGAGGATTGTACACCTGAATTCCCGACCATGGTCCACCTCCTGAATCACATAAGAAGAAGCTCGCGTAATTACCGAAGTTCGTGCCGCTGATGATGCCAGTAACTGTAATCGTTTGACCGTTATATGGTGAGTCGCCACTTGCATTATCCGTATATTGCAGGTCATAGATATTTGGAATTGATGACCCGATGTGATAGCTGTGATATACGCCTTCATCGTAATCAGATGGACTAAAGGTTGTTGCGCCTTGATTATCAGTGGCGCTCAAATAATAGTCGCATGTTGAACGCGGCGTTGGCGCTGCTGGAAGGAGTCCTCC
>JAGVEU010000479.1 GCA_020057985.1 Calditrichota bacterium
ACTGGAGACAGTCACCGGATGACAAATCGCTTTGGTCAAAGGTTCGCGATATTCCTGATGAAGAACTTTGGCAGGCACATGTCAGCAGCCGCGAGCGACTGGTGAATTTCGTGCGTCGTCGAATAGCTGAGCATCGTGCTCGAACGGCGGGGCTTGATCTCACAGCGGAAGAACTCGAGCGTTTTCTGGATCCGAGCATCCTTACGATTGGATTTGCTCGCCGCTTTGCGACCTACAAACGCGCAACATTGCTGCTGCGAAACCCGCAACGACTTCTGGCGCTGCTGCGTGATTCGCAACGGCCCCTTCAGATGATCTTTGCAGGAAAGGCGCATCCACAGGACGAGGAGGGCAAGTCTCTCATTCGCAATATCGTGCATTTCGCCAAAGCGGAGAAGGTTGAGCATCGCATTGTATTCATCGAGAATTACGATATGGTTGTCGCGCGGCACCTTGTGCAGGGCGTGGACGTTTGGCTGAATACTCCACGCAGACCTCTGGAAGCAAGCGGAACCAGCGGCATGAAAGTGCTTGGTAACGGCGGCCTCAATCTTAGTATTCTTGATGGATGGTGGGACGAAGCCTACTTCACGGGGCTCGGCTGGGCGATTGGACAGGGAAAGAACTACACTGACGGCGGAACGCAGGACGAGCGCGATGCGCAATCACTTTACGATATCCTTGAGAAACAACTTGTGCCTCTTTTCTACCACGTGGAAGATGGACAGCTTCCACGCCGCTGGATTGCACGAATGAAAGACTCGATGGCCGAGTTAATCCCGCGATTCAATGCTCATCGAATGGTGAAAGAGTACTGCGAGGATTTCTATCGTCCGGCTTTTGAGCGCAAGAAGCGTCTCACCGCCAACGAACTATCGGAGCTGCATGAACTATCGGAGTGGAAGCAGAGAATCGCGGCGAACTGGAAGGCTGTGAAGATCAAAGCAATCACTGCGAAGCGAGTGGAGATGGTGTCAACGGGAAATGCGATTGAGGTTGGCGCTACAGTGGATTTGGGTTCATTGAAACCTGAAGATGTAGAGGCTCAGATTTACTTTGGTCTTCTGTTGCCGGACGGTTCGATCGGGTACTCAAATCATGCTCAGATGGAAATGGAAACCACTCAGAACGGGTATTTCTTCAAAGGAAAGCTGTCGTTTGAAGAAAGTGGACAATATGGCTATACCGTGAGAATCGTGCCGTCGCATCCGCTCCTCGGCAACCCGCTCAGAATGGGGTTTGTGTGCTGGGGGGAGATGGGGCAGGTAGAAGCGAAAACGCTGAAAGGCTGAAACACTGAAATGCTGAAACTGGCAGACGATGACAATATATATGTTCAGAATTGGATTGTCAAGAGAAATTTTCAGATTCTAAATTCATAATTAATAATTAGTAATGAGTTAAGTGTTTGGATTTATTTTGCTTAACTTATGTTCAGTAAGTAGATGAAGTTAGCGAAATCTGGAGAGGCGAGCGGAGAGACTTGCCTCTCTTTTTTTGAGGTGTGAATACCTGACTCGAAAGCCTGGAATGACGCCTCCTCAGCGAGGGTGGGCTCCTGTCCTGCCCGGAATCTTTTGTCGGATTATTGTCGAGAACCACTATATGAATGGGTGAGTCTTTTACATGCGCTATGAATGTCGGGCTTATTTCATGAACCGCTGCATCGAATTGCAACGTGATTCCAACAAGAGAAGGGAGGCACGCGAAGAACGTGCCTCCTCGTTTTTGCTCCGAGTTGCGGCGTTGATGGCGAGATAGTCGCTATAAGTTCCAAATATTAAAGAACCTACATTCTGGACATGCGTGTCCAGAGTTAAGTTGCTTTTTTTTTTATATTTACAGAAACAGGCATTGACTTCTTACATTGGATTGCTTATACTATTGCAGTGCTTATTTGGAGAGATTTGTTCCCTTGCTTAGTAAAAACTGTTCTCGAGGATTTCGTATGCAAAATCCATTTCGTCTGCGCAAGAACTCGTTTTCCAAGAACGAGGTAAGTCTGATGGGTATGAGCTTGCGACTTGCACTGCTCGCCCTCTATGTCTTGAGCGCTGGAGCAGTCCATCTTTTTGCCCAGCACGGATGGAATCGCATCTATACAGGAACAGAGCACTTTCTTGACTTGAACTTCCGAAGCAGCCAGATCGGATGGACGACAACACTCTTTACTCAATATTCGTTGTGGAAGACCACTGACGGAGGCGTGACATGGAACGGTGTCATTAGGCAGTCCGACTTCACTGGCCTCATGATGACCTTCTATAATGATCAGCGGGCGTTCATCGCCAATGAATTTACAGCCGCAATCACCGCAGACGGATTCGCTCACTGGGAGATCGTCCACTTCTCGATCCCAAACGATATCATGATCAGCGAGGCGGTCTATCTCGACTCAACCACCTTGATTGGCGACAGTTACTATGAGAACACGGATACATCCTCAGTCAACCAGATCTTCACCAGTTCTGACGGTGGTCGAACTTGGGACCGGCAGGTTCGGTACGAGTGCAGCGAGTTTCTCTGCGCTTTCTACGGGATTTGTTTGTCTTCCAGCGGCACTACGCTTGTCGGTTTGCTGCCCAATTCTGTCATGAGAAGTACCGACCGTGGCCAGACATGGGATACAGTGCGCAATCTCCCAATTGGTTGGTTTGAGGGAGGAATGGTTTCGTCAGGGCATGGAGTGTTCTACATAGTAGGATCGAGTTACCTAGACTATACGTTCGGAT
>JAGVEU010000361.1 GCA_020057985.1 Calditrichota bacterium
TAGTGGCAAGAGGAGAGACTGCTGACCACCCGATCTTCATCTGACCAGTCGGAGCATTAGCCGCCTGCCACACTGCAGCATATCCACCGTCGGCTCGCATGGCAACAGCCGGGGCATCGACAGTTTGAAGGCCCCCGGAATTGATGGTATCTTCGGGTTCACCGTCCCAGGTCAATTGCTGTGGCACCCACCATAGTTTGCGCGCCTTAACAAGGTTGAAGAGCGAACTCTGAAATGGCTTCTCACACCATACCACCATTACAGTATCCCCGTTGGGAGAATGTGCAACAGCTGGGCTCCGAACATCGGCCATTTTTCCTCCCCCGCCTACTCTGTATTGATCCCCCTCGGCCAAGCCCATCTGGTTGTACCAACGGAGCATGATTGCAGGGCCGTCAGAAGTCCTCCAGACAACTGCGAATGTGCTCTTCACAGGATCAGCTGAGATGGCAGGAGTAACTTGGTCGCCGGTTGACGCCCACGCCGGGTTTATTCTCAATTCACTGGGATTGGCGTAGTCTGTAGGAGTATCTACCACGTTTGTTATTGCCGGAGCCGCAGAGGGCCAGAGCTTTGCAATTGCGCCTGTAGTTCCATTGTCTCCATAGGGCAACTCCGTCCAGCCGGGTTCACCGTCACGATCCCATGTTGATGCCATCCGGTAGATGCCGCCGGTCGGCGCGGAGTAAGAGACTGTGTGGCACGGGTTGGGCAGGCTTGATTTTTTATGCACCAGCCACATGGTATCCGTGCATGCGACAATCACATTCAGGCTCGAGTATGTAGAAACCAGACCGATCTCATCCAGTGTAGTCTGGATGGCAAAGAGCGCGTTCGTATTGACGCCTGTGATCGGCGACCAGTAGTAGTTCTCGGCAACCAGCAGTTGCCTCATGAACATCGCCATGTAGTATTCTGTGTCGATGGTGTAGTCATCCTCCAATGTTCGCCACCCTGCGTACTGTCGGTTGACAAAGGAATCCAGAGCGGCAACTCCGGCACCAATCCGATTGGCTAAGGCTGGTTGGTCATCAATGGTGCCATTGTGGACGAGAGCATAGAAGTTCCTCGCCCGAGGATAGAGGAATGGATGAGGGCCAGGTACGGCAATACTCGCTCCACGCGCGTGTCCTATGACCAATTTGGCACCGTCGTCTGCGGCATCCTGTAGAGCCAACGAACAGGCCGGCGAACAGGAGGTATCCGTCCCTGAGATGGTATAGATTGTGTCAGCTGAGCGTACAACCTCGATAGGCATAGTCGCCGTCGTGGAATAACGCAGTAGACCCCATCCTGCGACGCTCCTGCCACTTGCAGGGTAAGTATTACAGTAACGATTTGCCATCCAACATAGCATGTCCGCCTGCGCATTGTAGTCAGCAAGAAACTCAACGGACTGGGAGCCAATGACCCCCCAGAATTTGCTGGCGCGGGCAGGAGTCGTGAATATCATCATGATCAGTGGAATAAGTAGACACGCCCGCGTGAGTACCTTGCCAGTGTGCCGAAATTGTCTTTCCATGTTAACCTCCTAATATCTACCGACTGTTAATTTCAGGACACCCTTAGCGTCCCGATTGTTAGAACTTTTCCAGTTTTGGTCGCCGAGGCGGGTGTCCTCACCCGACCGGCTTTGAGCATATTAGCTATCTGTAGGCGGCCAATCCACTCCGATCCAAATGGAATCCGCTTCTATCTTCACCGGATGCTGTTTGACTCTGCCATAGTCATGAGTCAAACATTCGCCCGTTTTCACATTGTAACGCCATCCGTGCATGAAGCACTCAACAATCTCGCCCTCCAACTTGCCATAAGCGAGGTTTGCTTTGGCATGGCGACAAGCTCCGTCAATTCCGAACAGTTCTCCGTCCACATTGAAAACGGCAAACGGCCTGCCATAGAGTGAAATGGAACGAGCCTTGCCCGCAGACAGCTCATCAGCCTTACAGACTTTGAACCAACGCAGCACTCTAAGCAGTCTTCAGCGTCACCGAGACTCCATCGCGCAGCGGCAAGATCGTTGTCTGCGCATTTGGCGTGGAGTACAGCAGACGAGTGAATTCACGGATGCCGCGCGTCGAGGGTTTGTCATCGTCCGTCATGACCAAGCCATCCCAAAGCAAGTTATCTGCTATGAATAAGCCGCCCGCTCGAAGCTTTGGCCATGCCGCACGAAAGCCGTCCGGGTAGCCTTCCTTATCAATATCCATCAGCACGATGTCAAAGGGGCCCGGGTATTTTGCCAGAGACTCAACGGCATCGCCGACGCAGAATTCAATCTTGTCGAGCAGTCCGCCTTCGCGAAAAAACTCGTGAGCCTTCTTTGCGTTCTCCTCGCTGCCGTCTGTACAGATTACTTTTCCATCAGAAGGCAAAGCTCGAGCGAAGTGCACAGCAGAGAATCCAAATCCGGAACCTAACTCGAAGACTGAGCGTGCTTGAATGCTCTTCGCGAGGATCGAAAGCATTTCTCCCACCAACGGCCCAATAAAGGGGAAGCCTCGCTCGCGAGCATAGCGCTCCATCTTCTGCAGGAGTTCATCACGCTCCGGCAACAAGCTCAGCAGATACGGAGAAACTTCATCCTTCATCCTTCCACCTTCATCCTTTCCTTCACTCTCCCATCACTTTGACAATCACTCGCTTTGATCTTTGTCCGTCAAACTCCGCATAATAGACCTGCTGCCATGGCCCGAAATCCAACTTCCCTTTTGTGACCGGGACGATGACTTGATGATGCAGGATTAGGTTCTTAAGATGCGCCTCGCCATTGTCTTCGCCCGTTTGATGATGACGATAGTTCTTCTTCGGAGCCAGTTCGCGCAACCACTCCTTGATGTCCTCAATCAATCCGGATTCGGCATCATTCACATAAACGGCAGCCGTAATATGCATGGCCGAAACGAGCGCCATGCCTTCCTGCACTCCTGACTTGCGAACGGTCTCTTCCACCTGACGAGTGATATTGACAAATTCTTCACGCTGGCGAGTATTGAAAGTCAGATACTCCGTGTGGGATTTCACTTCTGCCCGCCGCCCGCAAAGATTCGAAATAGTCGTGTTAGCGGATCATAGAATCTATCGGCAACTCGCTCTTTGAGTGGAATAATAGCATTGTCGGTGATATGAATGTCCTCCGGACAGACTTCCGTGCAGCATTTTGTGATATTGCAGAAACCAATACCGCCGATTTCTTTGATTAGTTTGAGCCGATCGGCGGCGTCAAGAGGGTGCATTTCCAGAGAGGCCAATCTGACCATGAACCGTGGGCCAAAAAAATCCTCATGCTTGCCATGATTCCGCAAGACATGACAAACGTCCTGACAGAGAAAGCACTCGATGCATTTGCGGAATTCCTGAACTCGGTCCGCTTCATACTGCATCATCCGCCATGTGCCATCAGGATTTTTCGGTCTTGGTTTGAATGGTGGAATCTTCTTATTCACCTGAAAGTTCCACGAGACATCCGTCACAAGATCCTTGATAAGTGGGAAGGTTTTGATGGGTTCGACGGTAATGGTTTGACCCGGTGTAAAGGTGTCCATGCGGGTCATGCACATCAGCTTGGGCTTGCCATTCACTTCCGCCGAGCATGAGCCGCATTTGCCGGCTTTGCAATTCCAGCGGCACGAAAGATCAGGGGCTTGCTCAGCCTGAATCCGATGGATCACATCGAGCACAACCATCCCCTCATCCGCCTGAACTTGGTAATCCTTGAAGCCTCCGCCTGTTTGATCACCGCGAAATACGCGCATGTGTACATTATTGCTCATCTCAGGCCTCCTCAACAAGGTTCTTCAATTCGTCAGGCAAGGGAGATCGCGGAATTTGCTCGACCACCATTTGCCGATTTGCGTTCTTTATCGCCAGATTCACCTTCGCATAGTTAGGATCATATCCTTGATAATCCGAGCGCGCATGTCCGCCACGGCTCTCTTTTCGCTCCAGCGCGGCCATAGTAATCGCCCGCGACGTAATCAGCATGTTGCGAAGGTCCATCGCCAGATGCCATCCCGGATTGTAGACGCGAGTTCCGACAACGGAGAGATTGGCTGACCGTTTCTCGAACGCATCCAATTCAACAAGCGCCTTTTTCAAGTCCTCTTCCTTGCGCATGATACCTACATAGGTGTTCATCATCTCCTGAAGCTCCTTGTGCAGCGCATAGGGATTCTCTCCAGACTTGTGGTCGAAGGTGCTCAAATTTTCGGCAATTGCTGCATCCACGTCGTGCTCGGAGACCTTGGCTGATGGCTTGGTCTGCTTGACATAATCCGCAGCCCCCGCTCCGGCACGCTTGCCAAACACGACAAGATCCGAAAGCGAGTTTCCACCAAGACGATTGGCTCCGTGAAGTCCGGCTCCTACCTCGCCTGCAGCAAACAGACCCTTTACTGTACTCATTTGAGTTTCTGGATGAACGAGCACTCCGCCCATCATGTAATGCGCAGTCGGCCCAATCTCCATCGGCTCCTTAGTAATATCCACATTCGCAAGCTTAATGAACTGGTGATACATGGACGGTAATTTGCGCTTGATTTCGTCAGCCGTGCGCTGAGTTGCAATATCCAGAAACACTCCACCATGCGAGCTTCCCCGCCCTTCCCGCACCTCATTGACAATCGCGCGAGCCACAACATCGCGTGTGAGTAATTCCGGCGGACGTCGAACAGTCGCCTGTTTGCCGGTAATTACCTCCCGCACCCATTGATTGGCTTCCGTATCCGTTGCAGCCACGTCATTCTTGAAGGCATCAGGGATGTAGTTGAACATGAACCGCTCGCCCTTGTTGTTTGTCAAGATCCCGCCTTCGCCGCGCACGCCTTCTGTGACGAGCGCACCTCGGATCGAAAGCGGCCAGACCATTCCCGTAGGGTGAAACTGCACAAATTCCATGTCAAGTAAATCAGCTCCCGCTTGCCACGCAAGGCTTTGTCCGTCTCCCGTGTACTCCCAAGAATTCGACGTTACTGTGAAGGCTTTGCCCCCGCCGCCGGTCGCTAGCACCACGGATTTAGCCTGAAAGAGATGGAACTCTCCGGTATCCCGAGTGTAAGCGAGCGCGCCGACAATCGCATCTCCGTTTTTGAAAAGATGCGTGACCGTGCACTCCATGAAAATGTCCATGGGCATGTGTACCGCCTTGTCCTGCAACACGCGAATCATCTCCAGCCCCGTCCGGTCTCCCACATGCGCAAGTCGAGGATAGGTGTGTCCGCCGAAGTTGCGCTGCATAATCAAGCCATCAGGAGTTCGGTCAAACACCGCACCCCATTCTTCCAACTCGTTGATTCGATCTGGAGCTTCCTTGGCATGAAGTTCGGCCATGCGATAGTTATTCAGCATCTTGCCGCCCTTCATGGTGTCGCGGAAATGCACCTTCCACGAATCACGAGGATCCGCATTCGCCATTGCAGCGGCTGCTCCTCCCTCGGCCATTACCGTGTGTGCCTTTCCCAGCAACGACTTCATGACCATCGCTGTCTTCATGCCGAGCGCGGCGGATTCAATGGCTGCCCGCAGACCGGCTCCGCCTGCTCCGATCACCAGCACATCTGTTTCGTGAATCTTGTAGTTTGCCATTAGAAGAACCTCACATCTGTCCAGATTCCCATGGCACACATCCGAATGTAGAGATCAGCAAATCCCACAGTAATCAGACTTGCCCAGAAAAAGAGGTTGTGATATTGATTGAGCCAGCTTACTCCCTTCCAGCTTTTGTGCCGTAGTTCGCCGCCTCGCGCACAGGAAAAGCAATCTACGTTACCGCCGATGATATGCCTGAATGAATGGCAGCTACCCACGTACAAAGTCAGAAGCACGGTATCCGCTACGATCACCAGAGTGCCAACTCCCATCCCAAATTCCGCAGCACGATGATCCGGGAAAAATCGAAAAGCCTGAAAGAAATGGAACCAGTGAAATACAACAAGAACCGCGATCAGGTAGAGAAAATAGCGATGCATGTTATTCAGAATCCACGGCAGAGCTGTTTCCCCTCTGTATCCTCGCTCGCCCTTACCGACTGCGCACGCCGGAGGACTCATCATGATCGAACGGAAATACGCCTTTCTTCCATAATAGCAAGTCAGGCGAAAGGCGATCGGCAGCCAAACTACCCAGAAGGCAGGAAAAATCTTGAACGCATTGATGTTCGGAAAATACTCTTGAAACGGAGGAGAATAGAACGGGGAGAGGTACGTGTAGTGCTCGCTGCCGCGCGGGTAGGTGTAGAAATCGCTCTGGAGAGCCGCCCACGTTGCGTAGATCACAAAGACCACGAACGTGAGTGCCATAGCCGCAGGATTGAGCCACCACGTGTCCGACCTCGTTGTCTGACCTAAGTGGTCTTTCATTGCAGAAGTCGTGTAAGCCATAATCCGCTTTCAGTTGCTTGTTGTTGAGAACTTCGTATTGAAGGTGAGATATTGTAAAGGTAAGAATTACAGAATCAGAATTCTGTAGTGCAATGCGGGGCGGCCGCACAAATTCTCAAGACTGCATCGCCTCAAGAAACCCATCGCGCAGTTTTCGCCATCCTGCGTGCAGATCTTCAGAAATGACCTTAGTATCCGCCACAACGGGCATAAAATTGCAGTCACCATTCCATCTCGGCACCACGTGATAGTGCAAGTGATTGAGAATTCCGGCACCTGAAACACGGCCTAAGTTCATGCCAAGATTGAATCCGTGCGCCGACATGACCTGAGTAATCACATTCTGTGAGATCCGCATGAGCTTCGCAAGCGCGACATGCTCCTCATTCGTTAGTGAAGCAAAATCGCCTGTGTGGCGGGTTGGCACAATTAACAGATGACCGCTATTATAGGGATACAGGTTCATTACCACAAACGCGAGCTGATCACGGCAAAGAATTAAATTCTTTTCGTCGTCTGTCTCTGCAAGCATCCGGCAGAAAATGCACTCGTCGTTCATGTCTTGTTGCACTGTGGAGAGAATGTACTTCATCCGCCAAGGAGCCCATAGCCGATCCATGGCTGCTAATCCTCTTCCTGTTCCTCGACGTATTCGGCGATGATCTTCTGTTGGATTTCCGGTGGCACTTCCTCATAATGCGAATAGGCTTGCGTCGCCATTCCTCGTCCTTGCGTCATAGAGCGCAAAGCTGTGGCATAGCGATAAAGTTCCTTTTGCGGGACTTTGGCCTTGATGATCTGATAGCGCCCTTCGCCTTCCATGCCCTGAATCTTGCCGCGCCGCCCGGAGAGATCTCCCATCACGTCGCCCATGTATTCTTCGGGAACTTTGACGACGACATCATAGATCGGTTCGAGTAGAATCGGTTTGCATTTCTTAAAGGCGTTCTTGAATCCGAGCCGTCCGGCAATCTTGAAAGCCATTTCTGAGGAGTCTACGTCGTGGTATTTGCCGTCATAGATTGTGACCCTGAAATCTACAACGGGATAGCCCGCCACGACTCCGCGAATCATCGTCTCCTGTATTCCCTTGTCAACGGCTGGAATAAACTTGTTAGGAATCGCTCCACCGACGATGGCATCCACGAACTCATAGCCTTCGCCGCGCGGTCTGGATTCAAGTTTCAGCCAGACCAATCCATACTGGCCGCGTCCTCCGGATTGCTTCTTGTGCTTGCCTTCCGCATCCGCCGACCCACGGATTGTCTCACGATAGGGTATCCTTGGCTCGACCATATCTGCTGCAATTCCGTTACGCTCTTGCAGCTTCGCAAGCAGGTTATTCAAATGCAGGTCGCCTTGCCCCTTGAGCACCATTTGACCAAGTTCAGGATCATGCACCAGAGCGAAACTCGGATCTTCCGCATGAAGTGCGTGCAATCCACTCGCCACTTTGTCATCTTCGCCCTTGATTTTGGGAACAACGGCCGTTTCAAGCACCGGCTCCGGGAATTTAATGTTCGGGAATTGCACCGGACGGCTTTTGTCGCACAGTGTATCGCCCGTTTTTGTAGTCCGGAGTTTCACCATAGTGCCAATATCTCCGGCCACAATATGCTCAGCCGGAATCCGATTCTTGCCGTTCACAAAGAAAATCTGGCCGATTTTCTCGCTTTTATTCACTGAAACATTCAGCAATTCCGATCCGTGGTCAATCCGTCCGCTGAATAATCGTATGAATGACAGTTCTCCCACATGCGGCTCGGCAGTGGTCTTGAATACCAGCCCCGAGGCAGGTTCATCAGCCTTAGCTTGAACCTCAATCTCCTTCTCCCCTGCGTATCCCTTAACCGGTGGCCGGTTCAAAGGAGAGGGAGCGTAAGAAACGAGAAAATCCAGCAACTGATGAATTCCGGTATTCGTCGCCCCCGCCCCACACAGAACCGGGCAGAAGGTGCCCGCGGCAATCCCCTTGCGAATTCCACGCTCAAACTGCTCTGCGCTCAGTTCTCCTTTGTCGAAGTAAGTCTCCATCAACTCATCGTCAGACTCTGCGGCAATTTCCATGAGTTTCGCACGCATTTCTTCCGCCTTCGCCTTCAAATCCCCGCTGAGTAATGTTGTTGTAAATTTGCCGGAGCCGTCGTCTGCATACTTGTATTGCTGCATGGTTAACGCGCTGGCAATCGTATTGAAACCAGGACCGGGATTCACCGGAAAGAAAACCGGCTGCACCTTGATTCCGAACTCATCAATCAGATTGTCAATCGTCTCCTGCCATTTGGTATGCTCACGATCGAGTTTCGTGACAAAGAAAATGGTGGGCAAGTTTACTTCGCGAGCCATCTCCATGACACGCGAATGCCCCATATCGTGGCCCGTAGTGGCATCAACTGGCAGCAAGGCAACATCTACTGCACGAAGGCTGGACACAACCTCGCCGATAAAGTCAGCAAATCCGGGCGCATCAATAATATTTATGATGTGATCTTTATGACTACCCCGCAATACGCTTGCGGATATAGAAACCTGTCTTTCCTGTTCCTGTTTATTATAGTCCGACACGGTCGAACCGTCTTCAATCTTACCCATTCGGGTGATAACACCCATCGAAAACAGCATGGCTTCGGCCAGGATCGTTTTACCGCAGTGACCATGGCCGAACAGTCCAAGGTTACGAATTTTCTCCGTACTTATCGCTTGTGACAAGACAAATTCTCCTGATATACTAAAGGATCAATTGATTACCGGATGATGGGGGTGCCAACCAAGTGGCAAACCGCAACTCTTAAGTATGCTAAGATAAGCCCTTGTTACGAAATAATCAAGCCTGTTTTTGAGTCCGGCAACGGCCCCCGAACAACTGCGCTCATCATTCACCCCCCAACTCGCTTGGGGGGCAGGGGGGTTGAGTGTTCGCAGGCATGTCACCAAACCAAGGCACCTCTCACTCTTCTCAAATCTGAGATTCGGCTCAGCAGTTCCGTTTTGCGAGGACGACCAGCCATGACGGAATAAGCTAAGAGCAGTCCGATTCTCAGTCCCAAGAGACATCGCGCCTGAACCCTCCACAAGTGGTGTTTCCATGCCGGCTTGTGTTTCCTCCAAAGACGATCCATGCCGAGGACTCTGTAATCGAGAATAGGCGACTTTGGAAACCGATTTGTTCGGTAGCCTGAAGACTGAGCATCAAAATGGATGATTCTTGCCAAGGGTAAAACCCAGACTTCATAGCCTTTGCTTCTCAACCGAGTGCAAAGGTCCATTTCCTCGTGATAGAGAAAGAACTCAGGATCAAACCCA
>JAGVEU010000494.1 GCA_020057985.1 Calditrichota bacterium
AACGGCAAAAGGTGGGGCGCTTGCCAAGATGATGATACCATTCAAACTTGGACTCGGAGGCCGCCTCGGCAGCGGCAAACAGTATTGGAGCTGGATTTCACTCACTGATTTTTTGCGAGCGGCACTCTTCTGTTTGACTAATAAATCGCTGCGCGGGCCGGTGAATTTCACGGCTCCGAATCCGGTCACCAACGCAGAATTTACAAAGGCTCTTGCCAAAGCACTACACCGACCGGCATTGCTTCCCACTCCGCCGTTTGTTCTAATAATGATGCTGGGTCAGGAAATGGCAGACCTCACTCTTCATTCGAGCGAGCGCGTCATTCCTGCGAAGTTGCTTAACTCAGGATTCGAATTTCAATATCCAACCATTGAAGAGGCAATGAAGGAAGCAGTACGAAGAAAACACTGAAATACTGAAACGCTGAAATACTGAAGACGGGAGGGTTGTGGAGGACCTTAAGAAAAAACGCTGAAATGCTGAAACGCTGAAATACTGAAGACGGGAGGGTTGCGGAAGACCTTAAGAAAAACACTGAAATGCTGAAACGCTGAAATACTGAAGACGGGAGGGTTGCGGAGGACCTTAAGAAAAAACGCTGAAATACTGAAACGCTGAAATACTGAAGACGGGAGGGTTGCGGAAGACCTTAACCGCTCCCCTACAGTCGCATTTCCAGTTTCAGGTTTCAGGTTTCAAGTTTTCTTTAAGGGCACTCTGCCGCCACATAGTAGAACTGTTTGGCAGTTCCGTAGGGGTTGACATCGGTGAAGCTTGTATCTTCAACAGTAGCCAATATGTTGAAGTTTCCATCCGGAGTTGGTGAAGAGTAGATCTGATATTGAAGTGCGGAAATAACAGGCCGCCAGCAAAGAAACGCATCAGCGCCGATGCGTTGAATAGTCAATCCTTCCGGCGGCAAACATGGTGGCGCACAGGGAGCGATTTGCAGTGTGTAGATGCCGCAACTATTGGAGTAATAGGATTCGATAATTGCATAATAAGTTCCGGCCACCAGACTCAAGCAGGGGATGATGGACTCAAGGCTCTGTCCACAGCCGTCATCGTCAAAGGCAATAACCCCGTTACAGCACTCTCCGGCAATGAAGAGATACGGATCCCAATTGGCGCTGCCACAGAGCGAAAACGTCCACTCCCCGTCCGCGGGAATGACCACTCGCCAGACCTGTTCCTCACTCGGTCGCAGGCCGCAATCATAACCGGCTCCGCAGGTGTTTCCGATGAACGCTCCGGGGGCGGTCACCGTGGAATCATAGCAGGGCGGCGGTGTGCCCACCAGAATCTGAATCCTCCAACTGTAAACCCAGCCTGAATCACCGGCAAAGCCATCCATGATTCGCAGCCGCCAGTTGCCGTTGGGAGACTGTCCGTCAAACATAGACAGCGGCTGATCTGGTCTGAAGTCTCCTGTAAACGGTGCGGATCCTGAACCAATTGGAATGAAGGCAGAGTCGCTTAGATGTGTGCGAAAAAAATTGTCTGCACTCCCGCCGCGATGATTGATTAGGGTGAGTGCAGTCCCCGATGGTGATTGCAGCGTGAAGATCAGATCGCTATCCCACGTGTGCCGCAAGCTGTCAATGGTCACTTGCACATCGGCAATGGGGCCGCTCAATCCGGAAACGGAAATCGCCGCGACCGTTGAATCTCCCGCTCCGCCTCCGTTCCCAGTCGGAGGAATCCGCAACGCTGAACCGGAGTAAACAAAGAAGGCGCCGCCGTTGTTGTCCAACGACGAGCGCCTTTGTTCTTCTTCGCTTTGTTCTGTTGACGGGCAATACGCCTCAATCAGCGCCTTCTCCTCAAGAGTAAGCGCCTCGCCGGCGTTCATTTGCTCACACGCCTGAAGGGCAGCCGCAGGGATTACACTTTCGGTGGTTTGTGTGTCGGGAGCGGAAAGCCCCATTAACACGCATACACAAAGCGTGATCGCCGTCGCGAACGTCTTGAAGGATACAAGCCTCATGAGCATTCGCTCAGCGAACGGCCTTGATCTGATAAAAGACCTTGGGTTCGAGCGGAACGATTCCTATGTCTGTATAGGTTGTATCAGACGTTGTCCCAATCTGATTTCCCAGATCAGGCACGAATTCCATAAAGATGTCGCGATAGATGATGTAGGAATTCGCTCCACCTACGGGTGCGTTCCAGAGCAACTGCATATCGTTGCCCACGAGTTTGATCACCAGATCTACCACGGCATTTGGTACGCTGGGCGGTTCTCCCTTGATGAAAATGTCATCTACGTACCATCCCTCACGGGATGTGGCCGCATCGGAACCGAACCGGAAACGAAGTTGAATGGTTTGTCCGGCGTAGGGTGTGAGATTCACTTCTTCGATCGTCCACGGAATAGCTCCGCCCCAGCAACGCAGACCCGGCATAGGACCCGTGTAGGGATTGCCGCCGCCGGCGACAGTCCTAAAAGTCTTGGTATATCCTGTCGATGGAGTGATCTGCGCAAATGCACCGCCATTCACGGAGATCTCAATGATCGCGCCGTCATAAACTGAGTCCTCATAGGTGCCGGACTGCTCCGATTCAATCCAGTGGTGAAAGCTCAAAGCAGATTGCGGCGTAATTGAAATCAGCGGACTTACCAAACCGGCATCCAGTGAATTAGCGTAATTCCCCGTTCCTGTATCCCCGCATTTCCATGAGTGCGAGGGAGAACTGTACATCTCCGTCGAGACATGCCAGTTGTCTCCGAAACCACCCAGGACATTGGAATGCGTCCAGCCATCTTCTCCCATCTCCAGACTGTCCGTCCAGTAGATGACTTTTTGTCCCACGATGATATTGAAGGTGCGCGTGACTGTGTACGGTTCTAACGAGTTCAAGGTCAGCGAAAGTTGCGCGGAGTACTCTAAGGGCGTATTTGCTGCCGCTGTGATGACAAACGGATCGGCATTGTTGTCGGCAGTTCCTGATGTTGGAATGTTGCCAAAGCTGCCGGAGTTATCGGAGATCGAAAGATACGGGTCGGTCTCGGAGAGTGTTCCTGTGACTCCGGTGGCATTGGCTCCGAGATTGGAGAGGGTTACGATCAAGTTTGCAGTTTCGCCGCCGTCCAGATTTCCGTCGTTATCACCGGTCGCATCGTCAATCACGTGGCTGTCATATCGCAGATTCGGTGCGGTCGGATTCGCGCCGACATAGGCATGAATCGCGGTCACGGCATTGAACAGATTGAGTCTTCCTCCCGACACCGTGATTCCGTTCAGCGCCGGGATCAAATCCACGTTGGCCAGCAGAAGCTGCTTCAGCACCAGAGCCAGAGAATCGGGATAGGTCACATAGTCCTGATGGAAATCCGCACTCGCGGCGGCGTGCATCAGAGCAACCGCACCGGATACATGCGGAGTCGCCATCGAGGTTCCGGTCAAGGTGCCAGTGGTGTTCGTGGGGTACGTACTCAGAATACTCGTTCCCGGCGCTCCCAAATCCACGTTGATGGCGCCGTAGGCTGCGTTATTATTCTTGGCATCCGCACTTGTCGTATTGGTCACGGCCACGATGTACGGGCTGGAGCAGCCGGTTGGCACGTCTCCTTGAGTGTCTACGTTCAGATTGATATTGGCCGTGGCACAAGCGGAGAGAATGCCCTCGGCTCCCATTTGGTTGTATAGATCATTCCAGACGGGATAGCTGCCCGACGCGCAATTGGCATAATCCACTCCGAAGCTGCTATTGGTGGACACAACGTTCGCGCCAAGGGTTCCACCGCTCGACCACCACAGTTGCTTCATATCAAGGACATAGCCATAGCCAATGGAGATGACTGAAGTCTGCGTACTGGAAGCGGCCACATACATGAGCT
>JAGVEU010000390.1 GCA_020057985.1 Calditrichota bacterium
GTCTTCAATCAGGCCGCGACACCGTTTGTCTGGACGGCTACAAAGGTCTATCCCAAGAAACTCAATAAATATGCTAACCTTTGCAAGTAGGTACTAGTATGATTTCCCCCGAAAGTGGGTTGCGGTCAAGGATTCCATCAGGCTGCAGAGTAGCACAGTGGACGGTAATGCCAAGTATGGCAGGGCTCGGCGCGCAACATTGCAACTTACTTTCAAAAGGCGCGACAATTCCAATTTGCCTTGACAACGAAGGCCGTTCCGGATTACCGGATCAACATAAAGCCCCCGGATTATGTTCCGGGGGCTTTCAAAACCTTACAGCCGAGAATCGTATTACGGATGATTCGGGAAGTTCGCAGTATCGACCAGAGCCGCATACAGATTCTGGAGATCCGACGTAGATGTTACAATCCCTGGATTCATAGCAGTGCCATCTACACCAAACTTCGCCTTGAACCAGGCTTCATTTGGTTTCGTGCGGACAAACTGACCGAGACTCATTCCCTCTATGGTGAGCGTGCTTCCATCGGCGCCATGACACGAGCTGCATCGCGAAGTATAGAGGGTCTGACCACTCGATTCATTACCCAACGCGCCGAGATTGCTGTAAGTGACAGTCGGTTTCACGAGCACCGGAGGCGCTACCGAGTAGTCCCAATGCATAGCTGGCCCAGTTACTGTAATATCATAGAGCAAGTTCGGGTCAACCCATTCTTCCCGCATGAACTTGACAATGTTCCAGATCTGTGAATTGCTCAGGTATCTGGAAAACCCGGGGTGAGCATTGTCCGCCGCATCAATGCCACGAGCGCCAACATGACTCACAAGATCGTAAAGTTCTTGGTAGCTTTCCGATGAAATGGCACTCCGTAGATTAGTCCAGGACACATCAGGACGGGTTGCTGTCCCTGTACTTTGTCCGGTGCGATTGGCGTAGGAGCCTGAATTGCCAAGTCCATCCCAACCGTGGCAAGATTTGCAGCGGTAGAAGTCAGCCGACGCAGTGGTCGCTGGCTGCGTTCCACTCCCTCCGGCTTCCGTCACCCACCACTTTGAATAGGCTACGCCTCCGGCAATGCCATCTGCCGAGTCGTATGCGGCAGGAGTCACACCCGGCCAATCAAGTCCACGGGAGCCGGTAGGACCGGCGGGGCCTTCATCGCCTTTGCATCCTAAGATTGCAAGCACAATGATTGATAAGACAAAAAACGCATTCAAGACAGCTTTCACAACAACTCTCCTTGTGAGTAAATTAACGAACTAACCTGTTTTGGAACATTGGGAGGTACGGGGAACACGCGCAGGAGGTAATCCACTAAGAAAAATATACATAATGGATTTCACAAAGTCAAGTGCCTGAGGCGTTATCCAGGTTCTTTCTCCGGATCATCGCGACTTACTTTCGAGAATGGCCATAGATTCTGCACTTCACGGTAGCGAAAGCAGCGAACCAAGTGGTCATTAACCATTCCGGTGGCTTGCATGAATGCATAGCAGATAGTGGAACCAACGAAGCGAAAACCCCGCTCTTTCAGATCTTTGCTCATGGAATCCGACTCGGCGCTTGTTGCGGGAATGTCCGCGAGTTTTCTGAACTTGTTGTTGATTGGCTTGTACCCAACGAACTGCCAAATGTAATCGTCAAAAGTTCCGAACTCTTTGCGTACCACGAGCAACGCTTTTGCATTCTCAATCCCCGAGATAATCTTAAGACGGTTGCGAATAATTCCGTCGTTGGCTATGAGCCTAGCGATGTCCTTCTCGCCAAAGCGCGCGATTCGCTCGGGATTAAAGCCGTAAAAGGCGCGCTGATAGTTGTCGCGCTTCTTCAGTACAGTGAGCCAACTGAGACCGGCTTGGGCAGCGTCAAGCACGAGAAACTCAAAGAGCTTTTGGTCGTCGTGGAGCGGGACACCCCATTCGGTGTCGTGATACTCGATCATTAGGGGATGTGACGTCGGCCAGTCACAACTTCTGGGAGGTTTGGGTTTCATCATGTGAAGTGCTTAGGTTGGCTTAGTGAATTCCTGGCATTGCTTCATCTGCTGTTCTTCCCGAAAGTAAGTTGCGACTATGGGTTTCAGCCGGGTTGCAGACCAGCACCGAGGACGGTGCTGGCTAGTAATTACTCGGCATGGCGAGTATTAGGGTAGGAGACACCGTTGCTTCATGCGACTTTTGCGAGTAGCAATGTGAAATCATCTTCAAATAGCGAGGCTCCGCGGAATTCAACCACTGTGGTTTCGAGTAGTTCGAGCAGTCCTTGCGGCGGCAAATGGCGATTGGTTTCGAGCAGATTTCGAATACGATCGTCGCCGAATTCCTCATTTTCGGAATTCATCGCCTCGCTCACACCGTCGGTATACAGGAGAAGCATATCGCCCTCGGAAAGAGTGATTGTTTCTTGCTCATATAGCATCGCGGGCATGCCTCCGAGAATGAGACCTCCCGTAGTCAGAAGTTCAGCGCCGCCGTTTTTCCTGACCAGAACGGGCGGATTGTGTCCGGCATTGACATAGGTTAAGCGTTGCTGGCCGGGATCATAGACGCCTACAAAGAATGTGATGTATTGTTCGGGCGGAGTGTTGCGGTAGATCAGGTCATTAATTCGCGCGACAATGTCTGCAAGCCTTAACCCGAATCCAACGGCAGTGCGCAAGGAGGCTTGCAGATTCGCCATAATCAGCGCCGCGCCGGCTCCCTTGCCGGACACATCACCGACAGCCAGCACGGTTTCGCCGCTGTTATGGTTAATGACGTCGAAGTAGTCTCCTGCGACTTCGAGACAGAACCGACTATGCGCGGCAACTTGCAGCCCTTGAGTGACCGGAATGACCTGCGGGAGAAATCCTTCCTGAATCTTACGCGCAACTTGCAGCTCCTGTTCCATGCGCCGCTTGTCTATATTCTCTTCGAGCAGTCGCAGGTTCTCAGAAGCCATTGCTACCTGCGAGGCGAGCGAGGACAAAATCTGGAGTTCCTCAGATGTATAATCATCCTGCTCCATTTTGAATCCAAGTCCCAGAACACCGACAAGGCGATCGTGCGAAACCAATGGGAGAATCAGAGCCACTCGCCGTTGCTCGAGCCAGATGGTCTCGGCATCGGCCAGCGACGCCCTGCCACTTGCTACTGCCTCGTCCACGAGTAAGGGACGACGATCCTGGTCAACCGTAAGAATCAAACCACTGTCTGAATGAAAAGGCGAAACCAGCTCATCCCGAACGGCAAACACACCGTTGTTCTCGGCTCGGAGGATCGGATAGACGGACTCTATGGCCAGATCCTTCCGCAGGCGGTTCTCCAATTGGCTCCAAAACATGGTCTTATCCGGGGTGGATAACATGCGTTGCGCAAAATCCTGGAGCATTTGCCGCAACCGATAGCGGCTCGGATAGAATCTTCGTTCGAGGGAAGTACGAATTTTCTGTTGACTGGTTACGAACAGGAGAGCCAGAATCATGGCTACGGCAAAGGTCGGTACGCTTCCGCTGATGCCCAGGTTGTGCAGGAAGAGTTGGCCGATTCCATAGGTGAGCAGCAGAAATGCGATGAGCAAGAGCGCGGTGACGGCCACATAGCGCGTGCCTCGCTTGAGCCGGCCTTCGATTTCGAGCAACCGATAGCGTCCAAAAGCATAGACAAAGGTAATCGGCGAGAGCAACAGCGCGAGGAAGACGAGGTTAATGATAATCAGCGGATTCATGATATGTCTGAACCATTGCGAGAAAATGTTCGCAAAGATCACCAGAGCAAGCATTAGGAAAATCCCGATTCCCGAGCCGAAAAGCACAAGCCGTGTTTGCCGCTTTTCGAGCAGACCTTCAGATCTCCAATAGCCTCTTGCAAGAACCGCAAAACCGGCAACAATCTGAAGCGCGACAATGACGGGCGCTATCACCGTGTACTGTGCCGGTTTGCCATCGGTCATCAAACTGATTTGGATCAGAATCCCGGAGAACAGAAACGGCAGATAGCAAATTGTATAGGCCAGTAGCGGGTGCTCGCGCATAATCTTCTTGGGTTTGGGAAAGAGGAGTTGGAGATTGAGCCAGAAAGCACCCATTCCGAGGAACAACGCCCAAGTGATCCAGTTGAAGAAACTCGCCCAAGGAATTTCAAAGAGCGCATATCCACTCGACACCACATGCACTGCATCTATCATGAAGCAGGTCATGGACATGCAGTAGAGGGCCAACACTCTGACGCCACCGGAATCCGGCCGCTTGTACAACGCCCACAACCCGACTCCGACAAACGAAAAGATCAGGAGAAAACGAAGCGCCTCGAGCAAGAGTACCTGCACGAAATCTTTCTCCAGAGTGAGGCGGGTCTTTACAGAGGTTGAATACTGCTGACCGTTATGAGTAAACACAAGGGGAATGACTTCACCGACGGCGCGCACAGACCCAAAATAGCTTCTTAAACGCTTGACATCTGCGGTAGAGTCCTTTATCACTGCAAGCGTATCCATTCGCAACGGAAAAGGCGGTGCGATGAAGTCGGTCGTATCCACCTTGCCGAAGACCAGAACACTGTCGCCTTTGACGTCAAACTCACTGAAGATCACTCCGGAAGTGTGCAGCAACACGAGCTTGGAGCCTTCCCGCACCGCGAAGACGAGGCTATAGGCCAATAACAGATAACCGAGGGCGGGAATCAACCACCTGACTACTTTTTCCGACATGTAGAAATTCTTCAGAGGAAATTTGTTCGACGCACTAATTTAAGTAGAAATTGTTGTTATTGCAAGCGGTTGTTGCGTGGATTTCCTGAGACAAGATTCCCGTGATCGCCACTTTCCGAGGTGACCTCGTGGCATGGACTCCCCCCCTACCCCCCCTCGAGCAGGGGGGAAGGAAGAGTTCCCGCGAGCAAGGGGGAAAGAAAAATCGAAAATCGAAAATAAGAATCTTCGATTGCGGGCAGAGGGTGTTTCCCCCATTACTCGCTGGGGTTAGGGGAGGCGATGGCTTCCTTGCGGCGATTACATGAAATCAAAGCTGTTCTCGAAACAATCCAACAAAAGATTCCAGCAGGGTTGCAAAGGATCCTTCACGAGGACGTTCAGGACAGGCTCTTAACCCTGCTCGGCGCACATGTCGGAAGGTTTTCGGGAATAGCTATATGAAAAGAGCATAAAAAAGCAGGGGCCGCGAGTTAGCGGCCCCTGCTCGAACTGAAGGTGGGTTAGACGATCAGTAGCGGTTTTCGCGGCGGGAAGAACCACCTCCGGAAGGACGGCGGGGCCGATCTTCTTTGGGACGCGCTTCGTTCACTAGCATTTTGCGACCCTTGACGTCGGCATCATGCAGGCCCTGAATGGCGGCTTTCGCTTCCGATTCATTCGGCATTTCTACAAAACCAAAGCCACGCGCGCGACCTGTCATGCGGTCAGTCACGAGACTGACTTTCTCCACCGTTCCATAGGCTTCGAAGGCCGAACGCAGGTCGTCCTCCGTAGCCGTGTAGGCAAGGTTGCCCACATAAATGTTGACCATTAAAAATCCTTTCCGGACTTTGGGGATGGCACCCCTTTTTCTGCCACCTGATAATCACTCGCCAGCCGAAAAGGACCTGAAAACCAAACCTTCCGTGACATAGGCCTGCGAAGGAGTCCAACTTGGACTCAATCTTATGAACTCGCAGCTTCACGCAAATACGGAAAAAATGCAAGCACACGCAATATACAGACTATTATCGGATTGTACAAGGGTTTTTTAATGTCTGATAGCGACTTTTTATCCTATTGTTTATTATGGCGTAAGCATAAAAAAACCACTCCTATCCCCGAAATATTTGTGAAAAAGAGCGCGCTTTGTGTAATTCATGCCTCCTTTTCGCAAGAGCTACCCGCGTGTTATAGTGTTTCTTGAAAAGGTTCCGACATGTGCGCCGAGCAGGGTTAAGGTCCTCCGCAACCCTGCCGGAATCTTATGTCAGATTGTCTTCGAGAACTGCTATATTTTCAATTTGGGATTTGGAATTTGGGATTTTCCCCTACTTCCACTCCTTGTCGCGGAGGAGTTTGCTGGCTTTCTCCAATCGCTTCTGCTCGGCTTTCGACAGACCCTCCATGCCGACACGGTTGATCTTGTCAAGCAAGTCGTCCACTTCCTTGCGGATTTTTTCGATCTCCCGCTCTTCCCGTTCTTTTGCGGCTCGTTCGCGGCGTTCTTTCCAATTGCCGGAGTCAAGCATTCCACTGAAGAGACGATGCCGTTTCAGATAGACATAGCCGATCACCATTCCGCCCAAGTGCGCAAGATGCGCCACTCCGCTTGTTGCATTGAAGCTGGAGACAAACTCGATCCCTCCAAAAATCAGGGCAAACCACTTGGCTTTGAGCGGAATCACGAACCAGACGTAGATGATATTTTCGGGAAACAACACCGCATAGGCCACGAGTAATCCGTAGATTGCACCGGATGCACCGACTGTCGGAATCTGCGAGCCCATGTTAAACAAGAAATAGCATAGCCCGCCGCCGAGTCCGGTCATCAGATAATACTTGACAAACTCGCGCGAACCCCATACTCGTTCCAGCATCGAGCCGAACAACCACAGCGCGAGCATGTTGAAGAAAATATGCCCGATTCCGCCATGCAGGAACATGTAGGTGAAGATCTGCCACACGGCGCCGTGCGCAAACGAGTACGGCACCAGACCGAAGGTGTATGCAAAATAACCCTCCAGCCCGAAAATCTGCTGTACGGCAAAAATGGTCACGTTGGCCAGAATCAGAAATTTGACAATTTCCGTCCAGCCAAGATCTATGTCTGAGATGATGCGATTCTTCTGCAAGGTCTATGATTTAGTGATTTGGATGATAAGAATAAGACTCAACCCCCCTGCCCCCCAAGCAAGTTCACTACTGTCTCAATGATTTGTGAAGTAGTTTCACAAGGATTTTGCCTGCGGGATCGGCTGCTTGCAGCCGACCCGAATGGCCGACAGAACAGGAAACA
>JAGVEU010000151.1 GCA_020057985.1 Calditrichota bacterium
ATCTTCAATCAAACCACCACTCCGTTTGTCTGGACGGCCTCCGAAGTACATCCTAAACGCCTTCATAAATATGCTGATCTTTGCAAGTAGGTACTAGTGATAGGTATACGCAATCCTCAGACCCAGCAACGCCGGTGGGAAATTTACGACACAGGAGTGCCCGTTGCAACTGATGAGCCACGCGCGATTCCGAGAGATTTCGTGCTTGGTCAAAACTACCCCAACCCGTTCAATCCTTCCACACGCATTGAGTACTCACTTCCAACTCCAGGGCATGTCGCGTTGGACGTCTTCAACGTGTTGGGTGAACGAGTGACGACCTTGGTGGATGCGCGGCAGGATCAGGGAGCCAACTCCGTCCTATGGAACAGCACGGATGCTCTCGGTAAGCCACTTTCCTCCGGTCCGTATTTTTATCAACTCCTTGTGGACGGAAAGCCACTGGGGGTGAAAAAGATGTTGTTAATCAAGTAATTTCCGGGCGGGCGAGGACGCCGCCTCGGCATGTTAGGAAACATAAATCAGGAGAACATTATGTCCATTCGCATTGCTATTAACGGATTTGGCCGCATCGGGCGGCTTGTGTACCGCGGCCTGTTCAAGGATGCGCGCTTTGAAGTCGTCGCGGTGAACGACATCACCGACGCAAAAACCCTCGCGCATCTGCTCAAGTATGATTCCACGCATGGCCGCTTCCCCGGCAAAGTGGAAGCGGTGGAGGGCGGTTTCAAGGTAGACGGCAAGCTGCTGAAAGTGCTGGCCGAAAAAGATCCGACGAAATTGCCCTGGGCGGATCTCAAGATTGACATCGTGGTCGAGTCCACCGGCGCAAAATCCTTCCGTGACCGGAAGGGGGTTCAACAGCACATTGATGCGGGCGCGAAAAAAGTTCTGCTCACGGTGCCATCGAAGGATGAGATAGACGCGACGATTGTGTTTGGAATCAATGATAATACCTTGAAGCCGGAGCACAAACTGGTCTCGAATGCGAGTTGCACCACGAATTGCGTAGCGCCGATGGCAAAAGTGCTGCAAGGTAATTTCGGCATTGAGTATGCACTGATGACAACGATTCATGCTTTCACCAATGATCAGAATGTGTTGGATGCCCCGCATTCCGATTTGCGTCGCGCTCGCACGGCTGCCCAGAGCATCATTCCCACCACCACCGGAGCCGCGCGCACGGTGGGCAAGATCATGAAAGAATTGAAAGGCAAGATTGACGGCACGGCGCTCCGCGTCCCCACGGCAGATGGCTCCATTACCGATCTGACGGTTATTGTGCAAAAAGACGTGACCGTCGAGAGCATCAATGCCGCCTTTAAGGCTGCGGCTGATGGACCGATGAAAGGTGTGCTCGAATACACGGAAGACGAGATTGTGTCCTGTGATATTATCGGCAATCCGCATTCCTGCATTTTCGACTCGAAGAGCACCATGACCCTCGGCCCGCGCATGTTGAAAATCTTTGGCTGGTACGACAACGAGTGGGGCTACTCGATGCGGTGCGTGGATCTGCTGGTGAAGATGGCGGGGTAGGAAACGATGAACGATGAACGATGAAAAAAAACAGATCCGAAATCTGACTAAGAGCTGGTTCTGGATCCTCAGTCAGAGTCGCCGACGGATGGCAAGACGGTATCGGAAAGCATTCGGCAAGGATGCCGGACGGGAAGCATACTACCAGCTCCGCTTACGGCCCGAGCGTAGTGCGAAAAGTCTTTGCGCGGCCGTGCGCATTCCTCAGATTGCTACGCCGGTTTATTCGCGTACGAAAACATCGGATGTAGAAATCCTTGAACAACTTTTCTTTGCGCACGCGTTTAATCTTCCACTTCCCATCGAGCCGAAAGTGATTGTGGATGGTGGAGCCAATGTGGGATATGCTTCGTTGATTTTTGCTAACCGTTATCCACAGGCAAGAATTATCGCCATTGAGCCGGAGCTGAGCAACTTTGAAATGCTGCGGCGGAACACGGAGGCTTATCCGAATATCGAGATCATTCACGCGGCTCTCTGGAATCAAAAGACATCTCTGTCAGTTATAGATCCCGACGCGCTAAAGTCCAGTTTTCAGATGCAAGTTGCCGATTCGATGACGGCTGCAACCTGTCCGTCTATCACCATGCCGGAAATCCTTGCCATGTGCGGGCCTTTGCAAATTGATATTCTAAAATTGGATATCGAGGGTGCGGAAAAGGAAATCTTTTCAGATCCTGATGACACGTGGCTTAAACAGGTTAATGTGCTCTTTGTTGAACTCCATGAACGGTATGTCACCGGATGTGGCAAAGCCTTTTTTGCCGCAACCGGCAAATATAATTTCAACTTTCTTCGCGATGGCGAGTATGAATGCTTGATTCGGTTCGCACCGGAGGAGTGAAGAAAGGATGAAGGCGGAAGGATGAAGGATGAAAGAAGCCTCGTTCTCCCTTTCATGATTTTCTAATTAGATTGCTGTGTGATACTGTCCTTGAATTAAACCTTATAGAGGAGACTGGTCTTATGTTTCGCATGATCCGTTTCGCAATCACTCGCGTTGTCGCGGTGACTCTCTTCGCTTTCGGTTTTTCAGCGCAGGCGCAAAACGCACTGCTTAAACCTCCGCCGAATTGTGCCACAGTGCAAATTGGAAAAGTCGAGTATGTAAAGGGTGAGGTGTTTCTGTCCAGTCATGAAGATACAGCCGCGCTTAAAATCTTTGGCTTTCGTGAACTGGAATACCTCGGACGCTCTGTGGCAAGCGTGAAATACGCGGCAATCTGGCCGATCAATACAGATCTGAAAGCGTTGCCACAGCAAGTGAGTGGATTGAACTATGACGCATGGCCGGGATTCGAGAGTGCGAGTGTGTATTCTGCGGAGGATATAGAATCATCGTGTGAGCCGCAGACTTCCGCCTACATCAAGAAAACTCCCACTTCCCGACTGCCCTATCGAAAGACTATGGTACGATGCCAAAACGGAGTTGTGATCAGCAACGACTGGGGGGACGCGCTGATCAAATCCAAATCCACGAAGAAAGAGCTCGACGAGGATGATGAGGATTACTCGACACGCGGGAATTTCTTTGTGAGGCCTGTGAACAAGGGCTTCTGCCGCAGAGTTGAAAGCGTCACCACCAAAGACCATCCGGCGGTCGGCATGTTTCATGTTCGACCAGCCGCAAATGCCGGCTCATTCGGCCCTGCTGATTTCAAAACCATCCGTGACTATTCTGCCTTTGGGGGCGGCCAAACTTTTTTCACATCACCGGGAAACAGACAGAATGGGCCGCGAACCATGAGCCTGCGCGAGTGGCAACAGCAGAATACAGCGCAGAGAAGAAGATAGATGCGGGAAAATCCGAAATCCGAAAGAATGCGCGAAAGGAGCTGGCTTTGAGGTTCCAAATTGGAACCTCAAACAACAGCGCAAGTACCGCAATAACAGTTGGATAGAATCTTTGAGGTCACAGATTGTGATCTCAGGTTTTGTTAAATTCTGTAAAAATAATATGTTGAAAAACTTGAGGTGCCAATTTGGAATATCAAGATTTTTAAACAGCTATTATTACTATAGTTAGGCACAATCTTGAGGTGCCAATTTGGCACCTCAAGTTCAGAAATGTATACATCCATTCGTCCAAAGTGAGTTAATGCGGACAACAAATCTTATTCCAATCGAGCGAGTTGAGAGAAAGATCATACTACTTCGCGACCAGAAAGTGATGCTCGACCATGACCTCGCGGATCTGTATGGTGTACCGACGAAAAGCCTGAAGAGGCAAGTCTCGCGCAATATAGAGCGATTCCCACTGGACTTTATGTTTCAATTGACTCAGGAGGAATTCAACTCTGTGAAATCGCAGTTCGGCGATGCGGACTGGGGTGGCATTCGATACCTTCCGCTTGCGTTCACCGAGCAGGGTGTAGCCACGCTATCGTCTGTGCTTCGCAGCACGCAAGCGGTGCAGGTGAATATTCTCATCATGCGCGCGTTCGTGAAGATGCGGCAGATGATGATCGGCTACAAGGAACTCTTGCAGAAATTGAACGAGTTGGAACGGAAGTACGAAAAGCATGACATCGAACTCAAGATGGTCTTTGATGCGATCCGCCAATTGGCCGAGCCGCCCAAGCCTGCGCTGAAACGCAAGGAAGAAAGAAAGGATGAAGGCGGAAGGATGAAGGATGAAAACAGACGCTGTCATCCTGACGGTCCGCCGGAAGGATCTCTCCTTCTTTTGCGGATATCCATCATTGACAAAAGGGCGAAAAACAAGTCGGCCATCCATCAAACAATTCACGGTAGCGCCGCACGGCAGTGCGCTCCGGTTGAAAGTTATCGCGTTGCATGAAGGTGTTGCGCACGGCCGTGCGGCGCTACCGAAAACGAAACCCGCGCTGAAATGCAAGTACGGCTTCCGCACTGCGAAGGATGAGAATGGGGAAACGAAGACGCGGGGGAGGAAAAAATAGACAAAGAGCAAAGGCAAATCACGGGAGATGAATAGACTCTGAAACAACGATGACGCTGTGCGCGAGACTTACTCACCACAGCGAATAAGAGGATCGCATAGGTACGTTTCCGCGGGGATGGTCAGTAAACTTCAGGCGGCGATTTGACTGCCTGTTGAAATACACTCACTCGTTTAACCCCTTTAATGGAGGCCGTATGAAGAGAAGCTTTCTTGAGCTGCTCGAGGAAAAAGTCCTGTTCCGTACGTCGAGGTTCTTCTTCCTCATCTTGGCGATCACTGCGCTGCTGGGAATCTGTGCTGGTATTGTCTATTTGGGTTCGGGGCTCACACCGACTGCGAAGGAGGAAGTCGTGAAAGCTCCAGATCCTGCACCCGTAACTTTGGCTGCAAGTGACATTTCCGATGCCATCAAGGTTGCCCGCGAGGAATCAAACCGATCAGGCTCTTCCTCCCCTCGCAAGTCCGAGTCAAAATCAGATCGTCAGACCTCTCGTGAAACTGAAGCGCTGAGTAAACGTGACCTGGCCAGACAGAAGTATGGCCGCTGGTTGGATTCATTGGAGACACTGCTGCCCGCCGCAATCTATTCATGGGAGCCAAAGGGGTATTATGATCGAAACTACTGGGGTCAGGGAAACTACGTTACCACCGATGCCGGCATTTTCAAGCGACTCGAATCTCTTACCGACGGTATGAGTGCAGCCACCGATATCTCCCGCGCGGTAGGGCAACTTTGCACCGTACTCAAGGCATTTCCCGAGAATGATAGAATCGAACCGCTGAAGACATTCATTCAGGTTTATCGTACAAAACTCGCCGCGTACAACCGTCAACTCACCGAGAATGATGCCCTCTACAATGCACAACTTGCCGAAGCGGAAGCGAAATATGCGGCGGATCAGGCTTTGAAGAAAACACGCCGCTATCAAGGTGCTTTGGTAGCTGGATCGGGACTGGCCTCCGTGGCATTGCTCGGCATCTTCCTCGTGTTGCTTTCCATGCAGCGTAACATACGGAAGCTCACGCACTGGACGCAAGAGGAAGAGTTGATCGCGTTTGCAAAGGCTCAGCGGCAGCATCCTGAGGACGCATAGTGATCTCAGTATCAAGCGCTTCGCAGATCTCAGTAGCTATGTGGCCTTGAAATGCCGTTGTAGGGGCCGACCTGCGTGTCGGCCCGGCAGCCATTGGTCGTGCATAGATATTGACGGGCGGACACGCAGGTCCGCCCCTACAAGGCATCGTTTAACGCCTGCTTAGTGATCGGCGCTGTCTGTCTCCTCATCGCTAACAAAAAGACAAGAATCCGAGTCGGTCATCAATCAATCAACCGTTTCCCGGTAACGCCGCACGGCTGTGCGCTCCGATTGAAAGCCATCGTGTTGCATAAAGGTGTTGCGCACGGCCGTGCGGCGCAACCGAAATCCCAAACCCTCTCTAAGACGCAAATACGGTTTCCGCACTGCCCGACCGAGAGAGCACAGAAAAGGGACAAAAGCTCTAGTCCGTAAGAAAGCACATACTCTCTGACTATAATTCAATAAAGGAATCTGGGAAGCCGTTTTGAAAAACATTATTGCAAACATAAAACACATAGACCAACTTGGAATCTATCCACACATTCATGATATTGAGAGCATAGATGGCAACAGAGCGATCCTCGCGGGGGGGGGGGCGGCAGACCTGTTCTGCGTGAATGATTACCTTGGATTGTCGCAGCGGAAGGAAATCATATCGGTAGCGAGCTCTCGACTTGCGGAATATGGACTCGGTGCGCGTGCGGTTCGCATGGCGGGAGGATCTTACGAAGTCCATACCAAATTCGAATCTGAACTCGCGGCGTTTTTGGGCAAAGATGATTCTGTTACTTTCGCATCAGGGATGCAAACTAACTTTTCGGTTATCAACGCCATTTGTAATCTTCTGCAAATGGACGAGGAGCGGAGTTTCATTTTGCCAACCACGTGTTTTATAGATCAGTTCGCTCATGCTTCTCTGCATGACGGATTGAAGGCGTCCGCTGTGTCATCAAAGATCTTTCCGCACTCAAACACGCGTGCTCTGAACAGATGCCTTGAACGATGCTCAACTCCTCGCAGAATCATCGTAATTGATGGATTGTATAGTACTGAAGGAGATCTATCACCCCTTCCGGATATTCTTGAGCTTGCCGAAAAGCATGATGCAATTGTCTATATGGATGACGCGCACGGCATAGGAGCTATAGGAGTGCATCTCGGTGGAGTGGCAGACCATTTTGGTGTTGCCCACCATCCCAGTTTGATTATCGCGGGAACGCTTAGCAAAACTTTTGGTGGTATTGGAGATTTTGTAACGGGGGGCAATGACTTCTGTCGGTTCATTCGCGTGGCTGCGCGGGCGAATATATTTTCACATGCTCTGCCACCGCACATGGTATTTGCATTTCGGGAGGCATTGCGGATCATGCGCGAAGAAGCGGATACTCTCAAACAGGCGCTGCACAACAACATTGAATTAGCTCGCTCTGGATTACAGAAACTTGGTCTCAAGATACTCGGAGAATCAACCATTCCCATTATCCCTGTCATGGTTGGCGATGAAATGAAAAGTGTACGAGTCAGCGATGACCTATTGTCATTGGGGATCATGGCTCCTCCTTTTCGCTACCCAGCAACAGCTCGTGGTCAGGCTCGCATCCGTGTTGCGGTTACAGCGATTCATTCTGCGGAGCAGATCGAAAATCTCATTAGAGCCTTTGAGATCGTAAGCAAGCAGCATTCTCTTAGCAAACTGTACGTCAATTAGGCTATTCGTACATTCTTTGCGGTGGTGTCCTACCCCGTCGAAATCTGAACCAAATAAAAACCATGCAAAAACTACCCATTACCAAAGTAAACCTCAAGAACCAGCGCGTGCTCGTGCGCGTGGATTTCAATGTGCCGCTGGACGGCGACGTTGTGACCGATGACACGCGGATTCGCGAAAGTCTGCCGACCATTCAGAAGATCATGAACGAAGGCGGCAAGTGTATTCTCATGAGCCATCTTGGCCGGCCAAAAGGCAAGCGGGCGGAGGAATTTAGCCTGAAACCTGCGGCGCAAAGACTGTCCGTGTTGCTCCAGCAGCCTGTGATCATGGCTCCGGATTGCATCGGCGATGAGGTCGAGCGAGTTGTGAACCGTCTCGAAGGCGGTCAGGTCATGCTGCTGGAGAATCTGCGCTTCTATGCCGAG
>JAGVEU010000188.1 GCA_020057985.1 Calditrichota bacterium
AGCTCAGTTGGTAGAGCATCAGCCTTCCAAGCTGAATGTCGCGGGTTCGAGCCTCGTCGCCCGCTCCGTGAGATTCTAAATTTACAAGTACCAATTTACAATCTTGTTCAGTAATCGCTTCTATATTGTAAATTGTAAATTTGAGTTTGGAGTTTCTTTCAGTCGTTGACCTGCTCGTGTAGCTCAGATGGTAGAGCGCGTCCTTGGTAAGGACGAGGTCAGCGGTTCAATCCCGCTCACGAGCTCACTAATTTTCTCGAGGTATTCGTTATGAAAGACCGTCCTTCGGTCGCTAATGGCTGATTCCTCAGAGCGTTCCGAATCAAGCAACAGATTAGAGATAACCAAGAGACCTTAAGGAGGGTCACAAAACATGGCTAAAGCCAAATTTGAGCGTACCAAACCGCACGTCAACATTGGTACCATTGGCCACGTGGATCACGGCAAGACGACCTTAACCGCTGCCATTACGCAAATTCTGGCAAAGCGCGGTCTGGCTCAGGCCCGTAGGTATGACGAAATTGACAATGCGCCGGAAGAGAAGGCTCGTGGTGTGACGATTAACGTTCACCATGCCGAGTACGAAACCGATAAGCGTCACTACGCTCACGTAGACTGCCCGGGTCACGCGGACTATATCAAGAACATGGTTACAGGTGCGGCGCAGATGGACGGTGCCATACTTGTGGTCGGCGCAGACGATGGTCCTATGCCGCAAACTCGTGAGCACGTTCTGCTTGCTCGTCAGGTCAACGTTCCTTCGCTCGTCGTCTTTCTAAACAAGACCGACTTAGTGGATGATCCCGAACTCCTTGAACTCGTTGAACTTGAAGTTCGTGACTTGTTGACTGCTTACGGCTATCCCGGCGATAAGACGCCCGTGATTAAGGGATCCGCTCTCGATGCTCTCTCCAATATAGATGATCCCGAGAAAACCAAGTGCATCAATGAACTCATGGAAGCCGTGGATAGCTTCATCCCATTACCGATTCGCGCCCTTGACAAGCCGTTCCTGATGCCAGTCGAGGATGTTTTCTCGATCACTGGTCGTGGTACAGTGGGTACCGGCCGTATTGAAAATGGCGTGGTTAAGGTTGGCGAAGAAGTTGAAATCATCGGACTTGGCGCCCACAAGAAGTCCGTTGTTACAGGTGTTGAGATGTTCCGCAAGTTGCTCGATCAGGGCATGGCCGGTGATAACGTCGGTCTGCTACTGCGCGGCGTGGATAAGACGGACCTTGAGCGTGGCATGGTTGTGGTTAAGCCCGGCTCAATTAAGCCACACACGAAATTCAAGGCCGAAGTCTACGTGCTCACGAAAGAGGAGGGTGGACGTCATACTCCATTCTTCAATAATTATCGCCCGCAATTCTTCTTCCGCACAACGGACGTCACAGGTTCGATATCTATGCCGGAAGGCGTGGAAATGATTATGCCCGGTGACAACATCACAATGACCGTGGAACTGATTTCCGAAATCGCCATGACCACCGGACTACGCTTCGCAATTCGTGAAGGCGGTCGAACCGTTGGCGCCGGCGCTGTAACCGAGATCATTGCCTAAGACTATTCTGCCGGGCTGTTTGCTTCTTCGAACATTCCGGGATTTACTTTTTTCTTGAGTATCTGACTCCGACTGCCCGTACGGCAGTAGCTCAATTTGGTAGAGTACCGGTCTCCAAAACCGGGTGTTGGGGGTTCGAGTCCCTCCTGCCGTGCCACGAAACCACTAACTGGATTTGCTGAATGTTTAGGAAGCTGGTCGCGTACCTCGGAGATGTCCGAGTCGAAATGGCCAAGGTCACCTGGCCGACACGTGCTGAGATGATGGAATCTGCTAAGATCGTGCTTGTTCTAAGTCTGGTCCTTGCCATCGCCGTCTTTGCTGTAGACCGGGTTCTTTCGCTTGCGCTGCAAATGGTTCTCTAACCCATTGCTGGCTGTTGTCGGGATTTGAAACCGTAGCCTGCGCCGTTTGTGGTTCTGAGAGCTACGAGAAGGCGCTTGAAGTAGGTGATCGTTTCAACACCATTCCCGGCCAGGTTTTTAACATTGTTAAGTGCGGGAGTTGCGGGTTGCTGTTTGTTAATCCGCGACCCGATCAGGATTCGATTGCAGAATACTATGAGTCTGAAGAGTACGATCCGTTTGGAAGCGCAAGCTCAAAGGACTCGGCCTTCACTCGGCTCTATCGCATCGCACGACCCTTTTCAATCCGCCGTAAGGCTGCACGAGTTGTGAAGGGACTGGCTCCGAGGGCAAGAACACTCGACGTTGGCTGTGCCACGGGCGAATTCGTGCGTGAACTTCGCCGCAGAGGCTTCACTCCGTTCGGTGTGGAACCCGATTCTCAAGCCGCCGAATATGCGCGGCAAAAAAATGGACTCACGGTCTGGACCGGTACTATCGAGCAGGTTCCTAAGATCGCCGGACCATTCGGGTTGATTACTTTTTGGCACGTACTTGAGCATGTCCATACGCTTCGGGAGACTCTTTCATGTGCATACTCCCTCTTGGACAAAGGGGGAAGAGTAGCCATCGCAGTTCCTAATCCGGAGTCGTGCGATGCACGCATATATGGAGCGAAGTGGGTGGCTTGGGATGCTCCACGGCATCTGTATCATTTTACGTCATCGGTGATGGTGGATCTATTGACAAAATCCGGTTTTCGGTCTGTGCGATTGGGTGCTGTTGCTTTTGATGCCTTCTACCACTCGCTTCTGTCGGAATCGAAAACCACCTTTGGACTTATGCGCGGAGGAATTCGCGGGTTGTCCAGCTATCTGAGGGGTATCTCAGGGGGCGCAGGTTCTTCCGAACTTTATCTCGCATACAAAGACTAACAGAGAGATTTATTGGTTTCAGCAACAGACAATCCAATCACCTCTAACGAATCGGCATGGTTTGTTATTCATGTCTTCACAGGACAGGAAGAGAAGATCAAGTCTTTCCTTGAAGAAGAGGTGAAGCGTCTCAAACTGGAGGACCAAGTCACGCAGGTCATGATCCCCAAAGAGGAGGTCATTGAGATGCGCGATGGCAAGAAAAAAACCAAGACTCGTGTAATTCTGCCGGGATATATGCTCGTGGAGATGTTACTCAATAAAAACACCGAGCATCTTATTCTCAACACACCGCAGGTTATCAATTTTGTCGGCCCGAAAAACCGCCCATCTGCGCTTGGTCCGAATGAAGTCCAGAGAATGCTCGGGCATTCTCAACGAGAGGGTGTAGCGCAAATCGTTGAGGTCCCATTCCGTGAAGGGGATTCAGTCAAGGTTATTGATGGCCCGTTCAAAGACTTCACGGGAAAAGTGCTGGAAATCAACACCGAAAAGCGCAAAGTGAAAATCATGGTGTCCATCTTCGGTCGTTCAACTCCGATCGAGTTGGACTTTCTTGTAGTGTCCACTGAACTCGTTTCGTAGCTTTCCCTGATTTAGAAAATTTTCCATCCTGCACCCTCTGGGTTCAGGACAACCTTTGAGATAAACATGGCAAAGAAAGTCACCGGTATTATCAGACTCCAGCTTCCCGCAGGCGCGGCTACTCCGGCTCCACCGGTTGGTCCTGCGCTCGGTCAAAAGCAAGTGAACATCATGGAGTTCTGCAAGCAATTCAACGCCCGGACAGATAAAGAGAAGGGCATGATTATCCCGGTGGTAATCACGGTCTATCAGGATAAGAGCTTCACTTTTATCACGAAGACTCCGCCTGCCGCGATCCTGCTCAAAAAGGCCGCCGGTATTGAGAAAGGTTCGGGCGTTCCGAATCGCACCAAAGTTGCCACGGTGAATGCCGCCCAAGTGCGCCAGATTGCCGAATTGAAAATGAACGACTTGAATGCTAACGACGTCGAAATGGCCATGCGCATGGTGGAGGGCACCGCGCGCTCGATGGGGATCAACGTCGAGCATTAGGAGCATCTTACTAAGGCTTAGAATAGTAGCTTATTTTCTTTGAGAGTGTTAACTCAGAGTGATTTGGCCATGTTTAGGTGCTTGAAAAAGCCTATCGCATACGTTGAAAATCACTACCAAGTGAACACTCGCCAGGCAAGAAGGGTCAAACAAAAAAGATAGGAGAACTCCATGCGATACCAAAGAACTGTCGCTTTCGTTCTGTGCCTTACGGCCCTGCTATTTACGACCCCGCTTCTTTTCGCACAGACAGAAAGCCAAACTAACAAGCCTTCTGCGCCACCTGCGTCAGCGGAAGAAGAGAGAATACTCAAACTTCTCCAGAAAATAAGCACATGGCCGCAGACGATTGAGCCAACTGACTATTTGCAGGCCATCTATGAGGAGTTGCTTGGTTGTGCCGGAATAGCTGCCAAGCTGAACTCCGAGCGGATTGTCCAAGCGATTGTGGACTTCCCCGTGCACGACCCGGATGTTGGTGAGGCCAAGATGATGGCGTTGCGCAGGTTCAACGGCAATCCCGCTGCTCATGCATGCGTCGTCGAGGCGCTTACTCACCCTGAGCAGAAGATTCAGAAGAACGCTGCTCAGGTCCTCTTTCACTGGGGAGAATGGGACTTGGCGATTCCCATTATTCACAAGTACGGCTTCTACGAGGCCATGGAGGTGGATTACTGGGGTCGAGAGCCGGACCCCCCCCGGCTAATTCCCATTCTCCAGGAAGGGGCGCGCACATCCACTTGGGAAGGCCGCACTCTGGCTGCTTTCTATTTGCAGTCCTTTGGCGATTCTACAACGATTGTTGCAGTGGCCCGAGATGTTGTGGCACACGCGCCATCGGATGTGGACAACAGCAGCGTTGCCCGAGCCAAATACACTGCACTCAGAACTCTGGCGCGCTATCATGTTACGGACAACATTTCCGACATCGCCCGATTGGCTGACAACCAAAGTGCGCTCGTGCGCATTCAGGTGGTGGACATCTTGCAGCTCTACGCCTACAACGGCATCGAAGAAGCTCGCCGGGTACTGGAACAAATCACCGAGAGCAATGCTGACTTGAAAACGAGGGAAACTGCCAAAGCCGCGCTTAGCAAGATAGACCAGAAATAGGGAGCAAGACAAAAGTGAGATTATAGCGGTTCTCAATAATCCTCCGACATGCAATGTGCAAAATTGTGTGGGGCGGTTAGGCCAGGATGTCGGAATAATTTCGGGAATCACTATAACAGATCGGAAAGTCTTTATATGCCTCTTGGCTCTTTTCGTATTGGCATCCTCTTGTATTTCCTTTGCAGTCATCACGCCAGTCCGAGATGTTTTTTTCGAGAATTCCGCGCGGGACTTGACAAAGCGCGTCTGCTATGGTATATTCGAAGTGTATTTATGCCTGTAATGAAATTTTCTAGGGAGGTTATTCGATGTGGAAGTCCACTATCAGGCGAATCCCACCGCGCGGGTTTGCCTATCCGTTTTGAAAGAGGGATCCTCATGAAACGAATGATCTTACAAGCGCTCCTTGTCATCCTCGTGCTTGCGGGCGCGGGGAGGCAGGGCTTGGCAACCACTCCGGAGGCTCAGCGAGCCTTCGAGAAGTGGCAAGCCGCTTGGAACGCCCTTAAGACCGATCCTCGCTATCCGGAGGAGTGGGGCCAGGAGTTGGAGGGTCTCCACACGTCTGGGGCGTTTGAGCAGTACTCGGATTCAATTTTTGCCATTTCAGCCGAGGCAATCAAGCCGGGCAAGACTCATCTTCTTCGTGGGCTTGCTTCTGGTTATCTGTTCAAGATCGGAACGGACTCAGCTCTGGACATCCTGCGCGAGTACCTCAAGGAGCCGGGATTTGGTCCTGGTCTCGCGTTCATGATGTCGGAGTCAAGACGGCCGGAGGACGTGGAGGCCGTCATTCCCCTCCTGAGGGCGAACCACTCCATGTATTACCTCTCGAGTGACTATGATTCACTTGTCTATCCTTGGTTGCTGGAGGAATTGAATGATCCGAATCCGGCACGGAGGTTCGGCGCATCCATGCATTTGGCTCGGCGTTTCGGCGACTCGACCTACTTCTTGCCGTGTGCGCGGGAACTCGTCCGGGCGTATGACAAACACGTGGCAATCAAAGAGACGGCGATTGACGCCTTGGTCAGGCAGGATCCGGTGCCGGCGGCGGATGTTCATCTTCTCGCCAGCGCGGTAAGCTTGGATTCGAGTGCTTCCCAAAGCTGGTTTGCTCTTGCCGCAGTGGTGGCCATCGCCAATCGCGGCGACCCCGAGGCGATGGCGGCGCTGGAGGCCATCCGTGATACTTGTCATCTTATGGACTACCGCGAGCGCGCGGCGCGCATCGTTCGAGAAATCCGTAAGGCACGGGGAAAATGAGGTATGCCATGAAGAAGTACCTGCACTGTCTGGTCGCGCTGGTCGCCGTTCTATCTCTGTGTGCACTTGCCTATGCCTTCTCCGCCGCCAGAGCAGTCCAGTATGCCAATGATCATTGCGGGCAATGGTCACCTGGGGCCTCGTTTTACTGTTCGGACCTCGGGAGCGACAACCCTTGGTACGGCGAATGGTATCATTGTTGGCAAATCGCCAACACAGACATGGGGCACTGTCACGAGTCCATGGTCCACCACTAC
>JAGVEU010000205.1 GCA_020057985.1 Calditrichota bacterium
ACCACTCGCGTGTACCGAATCGCCGGAATCGAATTGTGCTTTGTAGCCGTAACAAACAGCGTCTCAGATGTTGAAGTCACGAAGTTGAAGGATGCTTGACCGCTCTCATCAGTGTATCCACCGATAAAGACCTCTGTTCCTTTGATGAGATTCACATAGGCGTCTGCCACTGTCTGACCACCCGGGCGAGTGACGGTTAGAATGAGATGGTTTGTTCCCACAGGCACCAAGGCAGGATTGTCCACGCGCAAGCTCTCCGGAGTATCCGTGTAAACATCCACGGCGGGATCTCCGAGCAGAGTGGTGATTCCCATGAAGAAGGCGATGATCGTGGAGTCCATCGAAAGCGGATAGTTGCGATGCATCTCCAGCTTGGCGCGCATCAAGCTGCCGCCGGTGGTGCGCACACCTTCTCGCAGCAACCCCTGAACCGCGCCACTGGTAAGAATGTTATTGAATCGGGTATGAGTTGCGCCGGAGGACATTCCCACCACTCCGATGGCTCCGGCAGGATTGCTCGGTGTTGCCGTCGGAATCATAAAGGCCTCCGCCATATCCGAAGCATCGTAGTTGTTTGTATTACAGGTCAACAGCAGCATGAACGGCCAGTGTCCCACGTTGCTCAGTGCTGTCACATCGGATTCGCTGAAGTTATTCATCCGGTTCCAGCCCCGATAGCACCACAAAGACGCTCCGGCATTGATGCTCGCTGTCATCTGTGAGGCGGGAATATCGGTCCCAAACGTCGTCCAATACAAAGTGTCAATGCTCGAGTTCGTATAACCTGCATCCAGCATACGCTCTCGCACCCAACGCATGGTCTGGATATGCGAAATGGAAGCTGCCTGATGGTCATTATCTCCAACGACGGCTCCAGCCTTGTACCAATCGGGCTTGCTGCCATTATTCGGCGGGGCGGGCTGTTGCTCATATCTCAGAGTCTTGCTGATTACCGTTGCAAGCCCGGAACTATTACTGAAGCAGAAACGACCGAGCCCAATGTCCGGCAAGAGATCATTTCCATCGAGCCGGGCATAATCATAGTCGCCAACTCCGTCCTCAGTCGGATTGGTCGGATCATCGTATTGATATGCCGGCACAAGATAGGTGCCAAATGCATCACCGACGAAGCACACGAACTCCAGAGGCGGATCCGCATTGTTGTAGCGGCTCTGAATATACTGCTTGATATTGATGGTTGTCATTGGAGATCCGATTTGGCTCGGTCCTGCAACCTCCACGTGATAACCTTTCCGCATGCGCCATGTGACAAGGCTCTGAATGGAACTCTGCACCATCGCATTGTCGGCCACAACATAGATAAGTGTTCCGCGCACGACCGACTCATCGAGACCAAGCGCGTCCCAATTCAGCACAACAGGCCGCAGAATCTGAGCGATAGTCTCAGTGATCGCTCGATCTCGTTGCAGCGGAGTTCCATGCTCATGAATTTGCAATGTCAGAGTGTTCAGGTAGCGAATGCGATGCTGAGCCACATCATACTTGAACGGATAGATAAGAAGTTCTGCCAAAGAAACTCCGCCCATAACTTGATGTGGCGAAATCGCATAACTCGACTCGGGAAGAAATCCATCAAGTACTGATGACCCAGCAGATGCCCTGCGAGTCAAATCAGAGGGAGCCAAATCATAAGAGCCATCGAGATCCGACCATTCTTCAGACGTGATGACCGCCTCCGGGTTTCCATCATAGCGCAAACCAATAAGACGCGAGAGCGCAGGTAGTTCTACCAAGCCACTCGCAGTCAAAGCGGTTTCTGATGGAAGTGAGATTGCATCATATTGCTGTCCATCTCTTGTAACACGACTCAAAGTGAATCCTGAAACAGCAACATGAACTTGCCACAGATTAGCTCCAACACTCTGAATCTCAACACCACAGGGCTGATCGCGAATTGAAGAGTTCACACCAATCCAGTTTTCATTTGCCCAACATGTCACCGCAAACAGCAAAAGCAGTGTCATGAACATCGTACGCATGTGCTTTCTCCTAATACTTCGGATCAATTGCTCATAGAAAATCGAGCGAGTACCCTCAACGCTCACTCGCAGGGAAGAAAAATATTACAGCAATCCTCGCTCCAGCTTCTTGCATATTATTATCATTAGACTTAGCGTACAACATAGACTTGATGTGTTCCTATCATGCTCAAGCATGTGCAAGCCATGCGCAGAGAACGGCGGCGAACGAAGCTCTCCATGACAGACAGTAGAAGTTGCTCCGAATGATTCCTCCCTTTCCCTCAGTTCATGGATATTGCCGAAACCCTGGCACAGTAGAAAATCACGCCGCCTCGGCGATTCCGAGCCATCCGCCAATTCGGCCAGCTTCGCACCTATACTGTTTCCCGAAAATAAACCTCCATTGGGTTGAGTCGGGATTGAGGGTTGTTGCGTAGAAGGTTTATGCGAACACCTCATAAGCCGGATCAGGCGTATGGTAGCCCCGCCGAGGTTCGGACCATGATGAAGCGTTGTCGAAAAGGCAGTGAACGTCAACATTTTCACGGGATCTGGTGTCGGATGACGGGCAAGTCCATTACGCAGACCTGCGCCCTTCTTCAAATCAACCGCGACACCCTCCGCGAGTGGGTGACGCTCTGGAACCGTGGTGGTCCCGATCAGCTTCGGACCAAGCCCCGGTCGGGACGCCCCCGTAAGCTGGATGTGGAAGTGCGAGCGGTGGTGGAGAAGGAGATCAAGGTTCGCTTGGCCGACGGAAC
>JAGVEU010000377.1 GCA_020057985.1 Calditrichota bacterium
AGTTCTCGAAAACAATCCGACAAAAGATTTCGGCAGGGTTGCGGAGGACCTTAACCCTGCTCGGCACACATGTCGGAACCTTTTCAAGAAACACTATAACAGAACTTTGGCAATAGGGTAATACTAATGACCATTTTAACGGTTGATGATTCCACCACTATTCG
The DNA here is from genome assembly GCA_020057985.1 of Calditrichota bacterium. GTDB lineage: Bacteria > Electryoneota > RPQS01 > RPQS01 > RPQS01 > JAGVEU01. The sequence goes on from JAGVEU010000377.1 coordinate 165, forward strand.
GCGTATCATTAAGAAGTGTCTTTCTGACCTGAAACTAAATGTTCTTGAGGCTGCTGACGGAATAACCGCACTCAGAATCCTCGAAGAATCAGCGACTGGTCAAATCAGTCTTGTCATTTTGGACTGGAACCTGCCGGGACGATCGGGGATTGATGTCCTGCGGGCGATGAAAGCGAATCCAAAACTCCGCAATATCGTGGTCATGATGCTCACGTCAGAAGCCGATCAGAGTTGCGTGGTCAATGCGCTGCGGCTGGGAGCGCAAAACTACCTGACAAAACCGTTTGACAGCAAGATGTTGTCACTGAAGGTCCAGGAGAGCCTTGAGCTTGCGACAAAGGCTCGTGTTCACAGTACACTGGTCGGGGATAGCTAAGCATGAGCGTGGAAGTTGCGCTGATTGACTTTCCACGGCTGCAGGAGCAGATTGCCGCGCGACTGCTCGCCTGTGACAACTTGAACGCACAGTCCATAACATCCGGAGATGCTGCAAGCCGATTGGAACTCTTCAATCTTGTGCTCTTCTTCTGGCCGGACACCGGCGTCGAGGTGCGAGAGCGTTTTCGGATGCTTGTCGAGGCGAATACAGAGCGCAAGATTCCGATTCTGCTGGTGGCCAGCGAAGTGGGCAAACGCAACGCAGAAACCTCGCTGGCAAAAAGCGTTCGGTTGGAAGTCTTGACAACGCCACTATTGCCGCATCTGGTCACTCAGAAGATCCACGACGTGCTTGGGATTCAGAAGCCGATAAGCGTCGTGCATTCTACACTTGACGTGGGTTATGTCAATCCATTTGTGGTCGGAGCAGCAAACACACTTAAGCAGATGGTAGGTCTGGATTGCGAACGAACGAACCTCGAACTCAGGCATGATGCGAGAGCGCACGGTGAGATTTCTGGAGTCATGAATCTTTCAGGAGACGTCGAGGGATTTGTGGCGGTCACGTTTTCCAGCCAGCTTGCGCGGAAAATCGTCTGTCGGATGCTGCGAATTCAGCTTGGGGAGGAGACTGAGGACGACATGATAGATGGGGTCGGGGAAATGGTGAATATGATCGCCGGATCAGCCAAAGCAGAGTTGGTTCATACCAAACACAGTTTCAAACTGAGCCTCCCCAATGTGATCGTCGGCGGGCCGCACGGATTGGGGCAACCTCGCGACGGAACTCCGGCGATGGTGATTCGTTTCATGGCTGACGGTGACCCGTTTGAACTTGTCGTTTGCATGAAGCCCCGAAGACGTGATTGATTTTGCCAAACAGAAGCGGGCGCACATAAGTACGCCCGCCAGAAAAACAGAAAGTTGAATCGAAGCTATTTCAGCAGCATCATTTTCTTGATCGCGATCTCAGATCCTGCCTCAAGCCGATAGAAATATACCCCCGAAGGCAAAGCTCTCGCATCGAATCTAACCGTGTGCGTTCCTGCGCTTTGGAAGCCATTAATTAACGTTTTTACTTCACGTCCATCTACCGCAAAGATCGTCAACTTGGCCTCGGAAGCATCAGCCAGCGAATACTGAATGGTGGTTTCCGGGTTGAATGGATTGGGATAGTTCTGTTCGAGTGCAAATCCCTGCGGCAGTTCGCTGTTGCGCGAGTAATTCACGGACGCGATGTGCGGATAGACTTCCACGGTTCCGTTGATCCCCACGCCGGATAGGCGATAGCGATAGCTTCCCTCCATAGACGGATTATCACGATAGGAGTAGGTATGACCGAGTGCGGCGCTACCTTCAGATTGAACGACGCCCACCCGCTCCCAGCCCTCGCCTTCATAGCTCCGCTCAAGGAGAAAGCGATCATGATTTGTTTCCGACGCTGTAGCCCAGTTCACAACAATCTCTGAGCCCACAGAATGGGCATCGAAGCTGATCAACTCTACAGGGAGGAAGCGATCAAAGGTGAGGCAGAAACATCCGCACGGTCCGGTATAGTTCAATTCCACGTAATCCCAAAAAATCGTGATCTGTAATTGCGAGGTATCGCCGGGAGTGCAGCCGGCATTATCGCACGGAACATCGCAGCCGGGCCGAACCGTCAAGACCGGAAGTTCCCCCGATCCACCAATCACCGACATCGTATAGAAGTCATCTTCCAGCGTGATGCAGTAGGACTCAGTGACTCGGATTCCATCGGGAATAAACGGGACGCAAGTGCAGTTGGCAACGACGATTGGAAAGCTAAGGATTGCCGGGGTCGGGCTTTGCAAGTTGCCGTTGTCCACAGCCACTACACTCACGCGCCATTCATCGTCCACATGTAAGTGGGACATGGGAACACAACTTGTGTTGTGATTCCAGGGATACACCTGCTCATCCGGCAGATATTGTCCGCCCGTGCCTGGGGTCCGCACAAACCACTCATAGTTCCAAGTCACCGGGTTGTTATCCGGGTCAGCGGGATTTGGCCCAATTACGAAGACGCAGAGATTGTGGACAAGATCCACACACTGTGGAGCCTGTGCGAGCACTGGAGTGAATGGTGGATGGTTGTCCGGATCCGGTGTGGAGACCGGATAGACGATGTGGTTGTTTTCCCAGCTTACTCCCGGAGTGTTTGATGTTCCCAGACTGGCATCGGCACTTGACCAGACGAGGACAGTCAACCCACACATTAGTGCCGTTGCAAAAAAATACCGTAGCGAATTTCTCATCACAACCTCTCCTTCAAATACCAGCAATTCATGTAAATCACAATCATGCCATATTTTGCATGTACTACACCCCTTACGCAATTGACTCTGTCTCTCAAGAGCGTACGCACGGGGCTATTTTCGATTCTAAGCCAATATAAGGCGGAAGAGGGAAACAAGGAAGAAAAAAAGCTCTTTTCAAAAAAGAAATTTCAGTATTTACCTATGTTTACGAATATATGGAGCCTGAGAATTCTACTGAAACTACTGAATAGATCAAGGAGAATATGCAGGGTAATATTTTGTTTTTATTGTGAATAGCTTTCTTTCATTTTGCTGACCCACTGCTCGGCCTCAACTGCGTGCCTCTTATCACTCCTCTCTAAGCTTAGCTTGTTATAAAATATGACTTTATGGTTTCGGGTGGTCTTACGAGCAGCCAGTTGGATTTCAAGAATCCTAATGAGAAAAGAAAACCAGAAATATCCTTGACTATCTCAGTGCTCACTGCTATCTTTAGAAAATCATATTGTGCCGCCCCAAGAGACTCTCGGCAAGGAAAACTTTTCTGTGACTACTTACCAATTCGACCGACTCTCCGGTCATCGTCATCATCGCAAGTGGCGCAACTACACTTTGATTGCTGCCGCTACGCTGCTGTTCATGATGCTTGTCGCCTTGATGGACGGAATACTGAACGCTGCGTCTGCTGCAACTCCGGCGGTATTCGTATTAGGTTTTTTAGGCTGCACTGCGCTTGCGCTATCCATTTATTTTCACCTACGGTTCAAAGCACGTGAATAAACTCAAAGTTGGATTAATCGGAGCCGGATACTTAGGCTCGATTCACGCCCGACTGCTCGCCGGGCATGACACCATTGATTGGATTGGAATCTACGATCTGGACATAGACCGAGCCGCCCGCGTCGCCGGTGAACACTCAAGAAAGGGAATTCCATCGCTTGCGGAGTTGATCTCAAGCGCTGATGCGGTGCTGATTGCTTCGGCGACCTCTTCTCATTACGCAATCGGCAAACAAGCGCTCGAATCCGGCAAGCATGTCTTTCTTGAAAAGCCAATTACAACCACGCCTGCTGAAGGCGAAGAACTTGTCGCGCTTGCGAAGCAGAACAGGCTGATGTTGCAAGTGGGACACGTGGAGCGCTTCAGTCGCGCCTTTCGCGCGCTTGGCGATCAGCATCCGCGACCCAAGTTTGTGGAAGCGCACCGGCTCTCGCAGTTCAAACCGCGCGGAACCGACGTGGCCGTGGTGCTCGATCTGATGATTCATGATCTGGATTTGATTCTGCATCTGGTGGGAGAATATCCGGTCTCGGTGGAGGCGGCAGGTGTGGCGGTGATTTCTGAGGGCGCGGATATTGCCAACGCGCGGCTGACTTTTCCCTCTGGTTGCGTGGCCAATGTGACCGCCAGCCGGATCAGCGCCAATCCGATGCGCAAGCTGAGAATGTTTGCGCAGGACAGCTACATCGCGCTGGATTTTGCCACCGGAGCCGTGCAGGTTTTTCGCTTGGCGCGGGAAGGTGAAGAGAGCATTCCCGGAACCCTGAGCCTCGGGCAGATCGAGCAGGGCGCTATAAAAAGGCATATCCTCATGTCCAGTCCGACCGCACCAGAGGGCAATGCGATTCTCATGGAGCAGCAAGCGTTCTTCAAGGCAATCGAGACAGAAACTCCGCCGCCAGTAACTGGTGAGGACGGCTTAAAAGCGCTCCGTCTTGCCACCGAAATTTTGCAGAAGATGGGTACCAGTGAAATTGCGACGGGGAGGGAGTGAGCCAAGCATGAGCCTGACAAGCATAAATATCGAGCAATTGATTCATGAGCATTCGGAACGCATGGCTCAGAAAATGGCGGAGATTGTCGAATGGGCGAACACAGAAGAGGATGTCCGTCATGAGTGCAACCGGCTTATAGATCAGTTTGTTGATGACGCGGGGCTTGAGATTCGAGGCCGGCACGAGTACGGACTTGCGGGGGGGCGCGTGGACTCCAAGTACGGTGGCGTCATCATTGAGTACAAGTCTTCAAAGAGCGCCGACAGACTCACCGTTGATAGGACTTCGCACGGGAGCAAGGCCGCTATTGAGCAAGTATTTCAAAGGTTTAGAGACTTTCTGACACACGAGAACATTGAGCCTGAGCGCATCTTGGGAGTGGCGACCGATGCTCGCATGATTGTGTTTGTGCACCAGCAGGAAGGAAAGGTTGAGGCGGAACAACCTGAGTCAGTAACTGTCTACACTGTTGAGCGGCTGCTCAGAGCGCTTGTGTCAGTGGGAGCCAAGGGACTTTCATATACACCAGAGAATCTCTCGGATTACTTCAGCGCAGATTCCGAAGCAGCCCGCAAAGACGTGCGCAGCTTGTATAATGCGATCATGAACGCCAACGACCCTAAAACGGGAACATTGTTCAAACAATGGAAAATCCTGTTCGGGGAAGTGTGCGGGTACGACGTCGAGGGCAAGCGCCAGAAGATTGGCAAGCTCGGTGAATATTACGGAATAAAAAACTCCCATCCAACGGAGACCTTGTTCGCCGTCCACACCTACTATGCCATCTTCATGAAGCTGCTAACCGCAGAAATCGTCATGACGATGCTTCCAATCCGGTCGTCTCTTATTCAGCGGTTTGTACAGTCTCCGACTCAGGACAGTCTGCAAATGGTTGCTGCCGAGCTTGAGCGGGGCGAACTCTGGAAACAGTTGGGAATCCTCAATCTGTTTGAAGGTGACCTGTTCACTTGGTATCTGGATGCATGGAATGATGAGGCTGCAAGTGCACTGCGCGGCATTGCCACACGCCTTGCCAAGTTCGATCCTACAACCCTGAGTGTGGATCCCTTTGAATCTCGCGACCTGTTGAAACAACTCTATCAGCGATTGTTTCCGAAATCCTTGCGGCATGATCTTGGCGAGTATTACACACCGGATTGGTTGGCCGAACTCGTGCTCGATGAAGTGGGTTACGATGGGAATCCGGACAAGCGCGTACTTGATCCAGCCTGCGGCTCCGGCACTTTTCTTGTCATGGCGATCAACCGCGCAAAGGCATGGTTTAGTCAGCATCGTTTCGATTGCGGCTACGGCAGAGAAGAGTTTACGAAGAAAATTCAGCGCAATATTATCGGATTCGACCTCAATCCGCTCGCCGTCATGGCTGCGCGAACCAATTTTCTTATTGCGACCCGGGACATTAACATCTTTGGATCGCCTGCAGACTTGCCTGTGTATCTCTGTGACTCGATTATGACTCCGGCAGAATACGGTGACTTGTTTGCCGGTGATCTCGGAACCGCCCGCAAGCTCAAGACCGCCGTCGGAGAATTTATTATTCCGGCGGAAGTCGGAAGGAGTAGCGAGTGCATGGCCGAGTATGCGGATGCGATTGAAAGCTGTGTCAGAAATCATTATGGGGTTGAAGAGTTCCTGAGCTACTGCCGGAAAAAAGGCATTCCCGTCACCGAATCCCAACTGCATCGCGCGCTCTTTGAGAAGTTGCGTAAACTGGAGAGCGACAAACAAAACGGCATCTGGGCACGCATTATCAAGAACTCGTTCGCGCCGCTGTTTGTCGGCAAAGTGGACTTCGTTGTTGGCAATCCGCCGTGGATTAACTGGGAGAGCCTGCCGGATGGCTACCGTCGCGATACTGCACATGTTTGGAAAGATTATGGACTCTTCTCGCTTTCTGGATCAGAAGCCCGGCTTGGAGGCGGGAAGAAGGACATTTCAATGCTCTTTGTATACATCGGCGCTGATTTCTATCTGTCAGATGGTGGCCATCTTGGATATGTGATCACGCAAACACTATTTAAGACAAAGGGGGCAGGTGATGGATTTCGGAGATTTGCCATCCCGGAGAACGGCGGCAAAACTGTCATTCGACCTCTCAAAGTTCATGATTTCAGCAGCATGCAGTTGTTTGAGCATGCGACCAACCGTACTGCAATCTTGATCTGCACCAAACAAACAGAAGATTTTCATTATCCTGTGCCCTACGTGAGCTGGACGGGACATTCACGCATCCCGCCATATCTGAGTCTCAAAGACGTAAGAAAACTGACTTCCAGACGAAAAATGCGTGCTATCCCAATCGATCGAAAAGTACGGACCTCCCCGTGGCTCACAGCTCCTCGGAAGACTCTTCCTGCATTGAAGAAAATTCTGGGGAAAAGCGACTATGAGGCAAGGGCGGGATGCTGCACTTGGTTGAACGGCGTCTACTGGGTGCAAGTGCTCATGGAGTTGCCACGTGAAAAAGCGCTGATTGAGAACATGCATAATATCGGCTCGCTCAAAGTGAGCAAGAAGCAACATAGCGTTGAACGTGATTTGATCTACCCTCTGCTGCGAGGGCGCGATGTTTCGCGCTGGCGATCCACTCCGTCGCTTCACATTCTCATGGCACAAGATCCGCGCACACGCAGCGGAATTCCTGAGCAGAAGATGAAGGTACAGCTTCCGAAGACATACGAGTATTTCAAGTTCTTCGAGAGTCAACTTCGCCAGCGTTCCGGTTTCAGAAAGTATTTTTCTCCGTCTGATCCGTTTTATTCAATTTATAATGTTGGGAATTATGTCCTCTCCCGTTGGAAACTCGTCTGGCGTGAGCAAGCCGCTTCCTTTACTTGTGCAGTCATAGATCGCAAGGATGGAAAGGCGATTATTCCCGACCATAAACTGATGTACGTGCCGTTCAATACAGCCACAGAGGCTCATTACGTGGCAGCGGCGCTTTCTTCCGCTCCCGTGCGCTTGCTGGTTAAATCCTATGCCAGCAGCGTCTCGACGTCCACGCATGTGCTTGAGCACGTTGCTGTTCCTGCCTTCGATCAAGAGAATGAGACCCACGCTGTTCTTTCAAAGCTGTCACAGAAGTGCCATTCTGCCGCAGCGAATGACGACAAAGAAGCGCTTATTAAGCTGGAAGCGGAGATTGACCTTGCCGCATCCAGTCTGTGGGAAATCACTGGGCGTGAACTGCAAGCGATTCAGGAGGCGCTGTCAGAGATGGAGAGGCATCCGCTCGACGAAGCTGACGAGGACAAAACTGACGAATAGCTTTTGCTGAGTAACCCCTCCATCTTCATCTCCGCCGGAGAGGGAGTGAGCAAACTTCCCGCATTTGATAAAGGCGATTACATAGCAGACCACACAATAATAGCAATGCAGTATGAATTTGGCAAGCCTGGTCCCGTTCTTTCCTATGTAGAACAGTGTCGGATGAAGCACTCGCATGATTCCACACAAGTGGCACAGAAAGCGTTGGGGCAGTATTTAACTCCGGCGTCTGTTGCCTGCTTCATGGCATCGCTCTTTGAGATCCAGGGAGAGAATGTCAGGTTGCTTGATCCCGGCGCTGGAATGGGGGCGCTTACTGCAGCATTCATTGACCGAATTCTTGCCCTGTCGCATCTTCCCAAGTCCGTTACTGCTGTGGCGTGGGAGGTGGACTCGACAATCCTCCCACTCTTGCATAAGACGCTAAGACGATGTCATGAAGAATGCAGACAGCGTGGAGTTGACTTCACAGGTATTGTAATCCCTGAGGATTTTACAAAGACGGGTTCAGAGATGCTCCTTGAGCGCGCTGTGGGAAAACCGACCCATACCTTTAACTGTGCGATCCTGAATCCACCGTATCGCAAGATCGGGAGTAGTTCTCCGGAACGGCTTTCATTGAGGCGCGTGGATATTGAAACAAGCAATTTGTACACGGGTTTTGTGGCATTGGCCACTCGTCTACTCGAACAGCACGGGCAACTCGTGGCCATAACGCCGCGAAGCTTCTGTAATGGACCCTATTTCAAAGCCTTTCGCAATCATTTCTTGCAGGAAATGCGGTTTCAACATGTTCATACTTTCGCGCGGCGTGATGCAGCGTTTGCGGACGACGGTGTTCTGCAGGAGAACATTATTTTTCATGCGTCCAAAGATACCACATCTTCAACAAGGGTAGAGATAACTCATAGCGCCGCGCCAAGGGGCACGATTGAAGCGGGGCACAGAGTTGAACATTCCACGATAGTAGCAGTTGAAGATCCGGAGCGGATTATTCACATTCCAAATGGAAACGCTGACCAACAGGCTCGCATGCGAGTTAGTCAATACCAGCACACACTGACAGACATCGGTGTGAGTGTCTCAACCGGTCGGGTTGTTGAGTTCAGAGCAAAGCAGTATCTTAGAGCGCAGCCGACAGAAGGGGCTGCTCCGCTGATTTACCCCGGGCATTTCAACGAAGGTTACGTCGCATGGCCGAATGCGACCTCTCGAAAACCCAACGCAATCCAAATCAATGATACCACCCGGCCAATGTTGGTTCCGACGGGCTTCTATGCTTTGGTTAAGCGCTTCACCTCAAAGGAAGAACCTCGTCGAATTGTAGCAGTTGTTTTTGATCCAAGAAGAGTAAATGCCGAAGAAATTGCTTATGAGAACCATGTAAATTTCTTTCACGTTTGCGGGCATGGAATGCCTGAATTCCTCGCAAAAGGAATCGCAGCCTACCTAAACACGTCTTTGGTGGATCAGTACTTCCGTCAATTCAGCGGCCATACTCAAGTCAATGCCGCTGATTTGAGATCGCTGACCTATCCACCGCGAGAAACACTTGAAAGACTCGGCGGCCAAGTCAGCGCTCTCCACTTGAACCAAAAAGAATTAGACACCCTCGTTGAGAAGGAACTCAGCCATTGGCAAGAAAAGAACCTGCGTTTGATAGGAACGACGGTATTCACCTGCGGAAGAGTAAGGACATGAGTGAGAACATGAAGAAAGCCAAAGATATAAAGCCCAAACTGCTCGTTAGGTTGGAAGTCAAAAATGTCTCAGATTTTGTTCGCCGTGTTGAAGTGAAGAAGCGAAGGGCTGAAAAGTCAGACAACAAAGCAGATCTCCTGTTTCGAGGTCAGCGAGTGGACTGGCCCTTGCTGCCAAAACTGGCACGACTCAATGCCCGCGTCAAACCTCTTGCCAAGGTTGAAAGTCTTATCTTTGAGGAGTTTCGCCGTACACATCTTCCTCATGTAGACAAGGTGTGGGATGACTCGTGGGATGTCTTAGCCTATGCGCAACATCATGGACTTCCGACACGTCTGCTTGACTGGACTTTCAACGCACTTCAAGCCCTGTGGTTTGCTGTTGAAAAACCGCCGGAGAAGGATGAGAACGGGAAGGAAATGGCCGCCGTGGTGTGGGTATTCAGCCCTGTAATGGATGATTACCGCGTTCAAGAGGAAAATTTATCACCATTCACGGTGAAATTCTCGATGGTCTTTCGACCGAGAATTGTGGATCACCGCCTCTCGTCACAAGCGGGGGCGTTCACAGTGCATAAGATAAATAGCGGAGATAGAGTAGTACCATTTAACAATCATGGTCGCTACAAGAACAAACTCTCCAAAATCACGATTCAGCCAGATTGCTTTCCGACAATACGCAGGCAACTGGACATGTTAGGCATCAACAGTGCCACCACTTTTCCTGATCTTGATGGTCTTTGCAGGCATCTTGAGTGGCGATATTTTTGGTCAACGGATGAGAGCGAGTGAGCAGCGAATCATGTTCCACAGCGACGATAGTTGTGCAGATGATTTGCTCTGCTGAGATTGCGTTTAGGGGTGAGTGGGAAAGAAATGCCATTACTAAAGTGCGTTTTATCAAATGAATGGATAAAGGAATAACTAATGGGCGAAAATCTTCCACAGAAACAGCAAACGTCAGAACTCGCTGTTGACACAGCTACTTTCTCTGGCTACCTTCAAAAGTTTGGTTTGCCTACTGACAACATCATTGCATCAACAAGAGAACGTGCAATCGTCGCAGCCAACCTAGCCCATTTTCTTGAGGGTCTTCCGCCTGAAGAAAGGCGTGATGCACGATATCTGTCGAAATTTGTAGGTGCAACAGCTATTGGTTTGTTTGATGCCGCGTTGAATTTCATATGGAACGAGGTAGTCCTCAATCTGCGGAAGAAAACCGTTATCTATGGAGTAGATCTATTTTTCGACGCGGCAGTGGGTGGGAATAACAGAGCGAGTTTCAAGGATGAAGAGGACTTGGCTGGACTTAAGGACAGTGTCTTACTCAATTCATGTCTAAAGCTAGAATTAATATCGGATGTTGTCTACAGAAAATTGGATCATATCTTAACGATGCGCAATGAGGTGGCTGCATCTCATCCGAATGTTGAGAGTATCGGGGGGTATGAACTACTTGGATGGCTACAAACCTGTGTTAAGGATGTATTACAAGAGCGACCATCTGAATCAGCTATCAAGATCAAATCTCTTGTTGAGAATATCAAGACCCGTACAGATATAATAGACGCTCAAACCGCGCAACGCTTTCGCGATGAACTAAAAAACCTATCGTTACCTCATGTATGCAATCTTCTAATTAGGCTCTTTGGCATATTTATCGACCCTGTTAGCAGCCAGATTCTTCGTGCCAATATTGCTACAATCGTCCCTGCAGTTTGGCAATATGCTCCAGAGGATGTAAAATTCAAAATTGGTGCCACAATTGATGGTTATCGCACGAATTTGCGGCAAGATAAGCTGAATAAGGGAAGTGAGTTTTTAACTATAGTAAATGGACGGATGTATGAGACCATCCCGACCAAAACAATTGCGCTAGAAATTCTTGCCGAGCGCTTAGATGATGCACACGATGGATATAATAATTTCTACACTGAACCTCCGATAATGCGAGAGATCCTCCAGTTTTGTCAGAGATCAAACGATATACCTCAGGATGTCCTCTATAAACTTGTAAAAGTTGTGCTTCGTTGTCGACTTGGTCGCGGATTGAGTTATCAGGGAGGTGTAAGTCCAGCAGGCTTACCATTATATGACCAGTTCTTGGGTATACTCGACGATAATGGCATCATACACGTTGTCATCTCTCTCTTTGCACCTGAGATTAATTCAAAGCTTGATGAGCCTATATGCCAAAGACACCTCCAGTCCATATTGGCGATACTTAGAACCATAGCGGTTTCTGAACGACTTAAGCAGGTACTTGATTTCTTGATAGCTGATATACCGAATGCACATAAGGCAAAACATCGAAGAGAATTTAGAGATTTATCTGCTCCTTTAATCAAATGGAATTGATCGAAGAACTCCTTGATATAGCAAAGAGAGAGTATGCTATCAGTTTCGGAGACAGCTAAGATCTCTCTCCCTTTTCCATATAGCCGAAGCAAGTTTGGAGGAAAGACGTTTTCGGTTAATGTATAAAGAAGATAATATTTTGTATCCTTCCATCTATCTTTCCGCCGGAGAAGCATCCGGCGATGCACATGGCGCAGGCGTGGTGGCGGAGTTGCGCGCGCGCTATCCTGATGCAGAATTGTTCGGGCTGGGTGGGGACAAAATGCAGGCGGCGGGTTTGGAATTGCTTGAACACGCCGGGCGGATGTCGTTTATGGGGTTTGCTGAAGTCGTGCGGCATCTGCCCTTCATCATGTCGGTACGCAAGCGCGTGCTCGATGCCATTGTGCGGCGGCAACCGGATCTGCTCATTCTGATTGACTATCCCGGCTTTCATTTCTCGCTGCTGCGCAAGTTAAAGAAGATGGGGGTGATTGGAGATTCCGGGAGCGCCCCCCCTACCCCCCCGCAAGCAGGGGGGAAGTTCCATCCACCGCTGAAGCAGGGGGGAAAGACGAAGGTTCTTTATTACATCTCGCCGCAGGTTTGGGCGTGGAAATCCGGGCGAGCGAAAGAGCTTGCGGAGCTTGCCGATCATGTTGCGGTGATTTTTCCGTTTGAAGTGGAGATTTACGAGCGGCTTGGATTGCCGGTGACCTTTGTGGGGCATCCGCTGCTTGATGAGATCGGGGAGATTCCTCCGCGAGGGCAGTTTCTGAAGAGTGTCGGTTTGCAGCCGGATGATCGGGTGGTGGGGTTATTCCCCGGATCGCGCAAACAGGAGATTCGCAGGCACTTGTCCTTGTTGCTGGAGACTATCAAGCTCGTTCGGAAATTTCAGCCGCAGTGCAAATTTCTGCTGGCGGAATCTCCGACTTTGCCGTGTCGTTTTTATGACAAACTGCTCGCGGATTCTGTCGGTGTAACTCGCGTTGCGGGGCAATCTCATGCGATTCTGGCTCATGCGAATGCTTCACTGGTCAAGTCCGGCTCTTCCACCATCGAAGCCACCTACTTTGGCAATCCGTTCGTGGTGTTTTATAAGACATCTCCAATCAGTTATGCCATTGGAAAACGCGTGGTGAGGGTTCCGTTTATTGCGATGGCAAATCTGATCGCTGGTGAAGAAGCAGTGCGGGAACTCATACAAGATCAAGCGACACCGGAGAGTTTAATGAGTGAACTCTTGCCACTCTTGACAGTGCCTGCGCGGATCGAAGCCTGCCGAACGAGACTCAAGCGAGTCCGCGAGAAACTCGGCGAGCACGGTGCGGCAAAACGGGTGGCGGAGATTGCCTGCACTCTGATTGAGGGATCGCCACGCTAAACCGCTTGCTATTTTTTCTCGGCTCTCGATTCGGCCATCTTGCCGTTAAGCTGATCGGCGCTACATGGCGGGTGCATGTCATCGGCGCGGAGAAGCTGCAAGAAATTCGCGCAAGCAAGGCTCCATTAGTGATGATTACATGGCACGGCCGCATGTTAGTGCCGGTGTGGCATTGTCGCGGAACAAACATCGTGGCTATGATCAGTCAACACCAAGACGGCGAGATGGTGGCGAGACTTGTGCAGAAATTAGGGTATGAGACCGTACGCGGCAGCAGCACACGCGGCGGAAGTCAGGCCGCTCTGGAAATGCTCAAGCGAATCGGGCAAGGTCAGACCGCGGCCATGATTTGCGATGGCCCACGCGGCCCGATCTATAAAATGAAACCGGGCGCGCCGTTTCTCGCTCAGCAGTCTCAAGCTGTGGTGATTCCGGCCACGTTTGCCACGACAAAAAGATGGACTTTTCACTCGTGGGATCGCTTTGTGGTGCCGAAGCCGTTCTCGAAAGTCGTACTGCTGTATGGTGAACCCATTCCGGCATGCTCACCGAACGGCAGCATTGAGGAGTTTGGTCAGGAACTTGAGGACGCACTGAACCGTCTAACGGAAGAAGCGGAAGCACAGGCACAGGCTCTATAATTGTAGAAATACTATGGCTCGCGCAGACTTACATATTCACACAATCTATTCAAATCATCCGACAAACTTCTTCCTGAAGAAGTTGAAGGCGCCGGAGAGCATGACGTTGCCGGAAGCCGCCTATCGGATGGCGAAGCGGCGGGGCATGGATTTTGTCACCGTGACTGACTCCGACTCGATCGCGGGCTGTCTCGATCTTGCTCACCATTCCGATGTTTTCAATTCTTGTGAGACAACTGTTGTCTTTCCCGAAGATGATTGCCGGGTTCGGTTACTAGTGCTGGGTTTGAATGAAGCGCAACTGAGACACATGCTCACCTATCGCGGCAATATCTACGACGTGCGCGAGTATCTGCTCGCAGAGAATCTCTACCATGTCGTTGCCTCGCCACTGGAAGTGTTTAATCCCTCTTTCGGCCCGAATCACGTCGAAAGACTTCTGCTGCTGTTTGATCATTTTGAGACGCGAAACGGCTCGCGGCAAGAGCGAACTAACAGTTTCATCACCACGTTGCTCGAATACCTGAATCCCGAATTTATGGAGGATTTGCAGAAGAAGTGGAAGATCAAGCCTGCGAGCGAGAAATCGTGGCAGAAGGGATTTGTGGGAGGATCGAGCGACTATTGCGGTCAATACATCGGTCTGACATGGACAGAGGTTCCATCCGCACAGACTCCACAGGAACTCATCGAAGCCTTGCGCAGACGTTCCGGAACTCCCGGTGGAGAGCATGGCAGCACCATTGCGGCGGCGCATTCCATGTATCGGGTTGCGTTCCAGTATTATCAGAAAAACCTGCGGCGCAAGAATCTCAAAGAACCGGATCTCGTCAGCTTGATTCTGTCACGGGTGCTTCAACCCAGCGAAAGAGTAAGGCTAACGCTTGGCGAGAAGTTCGGTCTTGCGTTGGGATTGGCCAAGAGCGTTCTGCGCATCGGAAAGAAACCCTCGCCGCTCGAACGAAGGTTGGAACGCGAATTTCTGCGCGCCTACAGCGAAATCCCCTCCGGCGAGCGACTTACGGATATCCCAAGTGATGATCTTGTCAGCTTTGATGAGCGGCTCTATCACTTATCCGATCGCGTGATCAGCAAGGTCAGCTATCGAATGCTGACCACTGCCGTTGCGGAATTCGGAAAAGGTCACATCGAAAGTGCTTTGTCACTGGGCGCTGCGATTGTGCCGTTGCAGGGAACACTGGGCCCCTATCTCTATTGCTTTGAGAAACAGAATCGCGATCGCCCGCTCATAGACAAATTGTACGAACGGTTTGAACCGTCGCTTGAACTACCCTCCGGAAAGCGGGGAAGAAAGAAAATCGC
>JAGVEU010000463.1 GCA_020057985.1 Calditrichota bacterium
TGTGTCCTAAATCCGAATCTCAAACAGCCTCAGTTGTTCTTTCATCCATGAATACGGAATGGCAAGTTCCTGCGGATGTGCTCCGGGCGGGACTCGACCTTTAAGCATGGCCAAAGCAATGGCCGCGGCGGGAAAGGCGGTGAGTTGTCCCATCGCCGTAAGTTTGCGCTCCGAGTTTTCTTTATGCACGAGTTCGATCTTCTCAGTTTTTCCACCGTCGCCTTTGGCGGACACTCGCAGCAGAACCATGTCCGGCTGATTCTTAGGCAGGATCTGATCCAAAACGCGCGCGAGCATCTGTCGCGGAGTGACTTCTGTGGCGCCGAAGCGAATGGGCTTGGTTGCGGTCAGTCCCACATTGCGCAGCGTTTTCAAAATGTTCAGGTGTCCGGGATACCGGATGGTCTTGTAGTCGAGCTGCTTGACTCTTCCATAGAGCGTGTGTGGTAATGTCGAAGTTCCACCCGACGTAATAAACGCTTCGAGAACCCCGATCCCGTCAAAACTGATCGGTTCGAGCTTGGAGAGCGAGGGTACAATAGCGACTTCTCCCTTGCGGATTTCCCGCGCATCTTCAAGATACTCGTTCAACAGTCCGTGGACGGAAAAGAACTGGGCGTACTTCATCGCTCCGACCGGCTTCTGCGGCAACCCTCCCACTCGAATGGCAACCGACTCGCAACTCCGAAACCGTTTCGCCAATTCCCATGCCAGAATGTTCGTCAGCCCCGGCGCAAGTCCGGTGTCGGGAATTAGCGCGACCCCTTTTTGCTTGGCCGCCTCGCTCATCCCCAGAATTTCATCCGTCACTTCGGGATTACCGCCCAAGTCCACAAACGAGACTCCATGCTCGACGCAGGCGCGCGCAAGCTTCGGATTGAGGAAGTATGGCACGCACGACACACAAACCCGAATTCCGTCCAGCACGGAAGCCGGATCGTCTTTCTCCAGATCAAAGATCCTTGCATCAAGCAGCCGTGAACCGAG
The DNA here is from genome assembly GCA_020057985.1 of Calditrichota bacterium. GTDB lineage: Bacteria > Electryoneota > RPQS01 > RPQS01 > RPQS01 > JAGVEU01. The sequence goes on from JAGVEU010000463.1 coordinate 988, forward strand.
AAACTTCTCTGCATCGCGCAAGACTGTTTCATCGCGCTCGCATAACCGCACAGCTATCGGGCCTTGCGGATGATGGAGAAAGAAATATGCAGCGACCCGCCCCATCAGGCCAGATCCCGCCACTAAAACCTCTGTCTTTGGCATAAGCCCTCGCTTCGGTAGGATGCTCCGCTAACCTCGTTTTCCTGAAATATAACTCATTATTCTATTAGAGTCAAGCCAATCCGACAAACAAACGGAGTTCCAACCTCATTTTCTTGAATGTAGATTTGCGATGTCCACTTTGTAATTCTCTAATTTTTTGAGAGTTATAGCAGTTCTCGAAAACAATCCGACAAAAGATTCCGGCAGGGTTGCGGAGGACCTTAACCCTGCTCGGCGCACATGTCGGAACCATTTCAAGAAACACTAGACCAATATCCCCGCGATAATTTTTCGCCGCCGCTCTTTTTCTCTTGCTTTTTCTGAGAAATTGTAGTATACTTTTAGCCTCTGATTTGCTCGCTTGACGTGAAGTATATAAGCAGTTCGATAATTTCATCACAAAGGAGTTATGATGACCATGTGTAAATGTAATGTAATGTACTAAACAGGCTGCGCGGTTTGATGATCGCCTGCCTGAGTGTCGGCCTGATCCTCTGCACTGCTTCGCTGTCTTACGCTCAGATAAGTTCCGGCGGAACGCCCCCCAGCTTTTCTCTGAGCCTGACCTCCACTGTCCCCACGGTGACTATGCCGCCCGTGGACGTACAATCCATGCTGGACGAAGATGCGCTGGCCGGCAAGGATGTTCCCCTCCGCTTTGCTGCGGAATTGGATGTGTCCCTCAACCTCTCCTCTTCTGGAGTTTGGGAGACCTTGGCGAGTGGCGATCGTGTGTGGCGGCTACGCATTTCCTCGCCCGGAGCTTTGACCCTTGGTCTGCTTTATGACCAATGGTATCTCCCGAAAGGCGGAGAACTCTGGATCTATAACGATGATCGAAACATGGTGATTGGAGCCTTTACTTCCTTCAACAACTGGGAGGATGGCACAAATATCACTCAGCCGGTGAAGGGCAATGCCATCACTCTCGAATACCTGCAACCCATGGACGTGCGTGCGCAGAGCATTCTCTCGATCTATCAGGTTTGTCACGGCTACCGAGATGTGTTCAGCCGCGCCCGTGCGCTGGATGCCTTTGGGTCCTCCGGCTCGTGCAACAACAATATCAACTGTCCTGAAGGAGCAACATGGCAAAGCGAGAAACGCGGCGTGTGCATGATTCTGAGTGGAGGCTCGCGAATCTGCACTGGCTCACTCATTAACAATACCGCTCTGAATCAGACCCCCTACTTTCTAACGGCCAATCACTGCCTCGGCGGCGAGACCAGTTGGGTGTTCATGTTCAACTACGAAAGCGCAACCTGCAGCAATGTGGATGGCCCGACCAATCAAACTGTTGCTAATGCAACCCTTAGAGCGACATGGGCAACTTCTGATTTTGCGCTGCTGCAACTGTCAAGTTCAGTTCCCTCCACATACAGTCCCTACTACAATGGCTGGAATCGCGTGAATACCGCATCTACAAGTTCTGTATGTATTCATCATCCGAGCGGCGACATCAAGAAAATTTCCTTTGATAACAACGCTCCTACGAGTTCCGGCTGGTACACAACCGGCGACAATCACTGGAAAATCCTCGCGTGGGATGACGGTACAACCGAACCCGGATCATCCGGCTCACCCCTGTTCGACCAGAATCATCGCATCACCGGACAGCTTCATGGCGGCGACGCGACCTGCACGAACAATGTCAATGATTATTTCGGCAAGTTCGCCACTAGCTGGGCCGGTGGTGGCACAAACTCCACCCGTGTCAGCAACTGGCTTAATCCTGCCGGAACCGCTCCCAACACGCTTAACGGCCTGAACGGCACGGGCGGCGGTGGGGCTCCGGTCAACGATCTCTGCCCCGGTACAGCCATCTCGGCACTTCCCTACTCGCAGAGTGGCTCTACTGCCAGCGCTAACAATAACTACACCAACTGCGTCGGCGTAACGTCCAAAGATGTCGTATACAACATGACCCTCACGAGCTGCATGAACGTCACGGTTTCTCTCTGCGGATCAGGTTACGACACCGGCCTTGGAGTGCGCAACGGCGGCGCTTGCCCCGGCTCAACTCAGGTGGCCTGCAATGATGACTACTCGAGTTGCGGAACCGGAAGTCAAGTGAGTTTCCAAGCCGCCGCAGGGACAACCTATTACATCATTGTCCACGGCTACTCCAGCTACAGCGGCAACTTCACCTTGAATGTGACCGGCACAGCATGCAGCAGCGCCAACAACGACGTCTGCCCCGGCATCACGATCAACTCGACGCCCTATAGCCACACGGACAACACCTGCAACAAGGCGAACAACTACACCAACTGCGTGGGCAGCGCCTCGCGGGATGCGGTATACACGCTCAATGTTCCGACAGCGCGCAGCATTACTGTTTCGCTCTGCGGAGCCACTTGGGACACCGGCCTTGGTGTGCGCAGAAGCGGCTCCTGCCCGGGCACCATCCAAGTCGCCTGCAACGATGATGCGACCTGCAACGGCGCCAGTTCTCGCCAGAGCAAAGTGACCTTCTCAGCCAGCGCTAACACCAACTACTACATTATTGTCCACGGCTACAGCACCTACTGTGGCGCGTACACGTTGAGCATTACATCACCCTCAGCCAATCCGCCGGATGATCCGTATGAAAACGATCAGATCGAAGCGGTCGGCAAGACAGCGATGGTTACGGAATATGCTCTGCATCAGAACTATCCGAACCCCTTCAACCCGACGACAACCCTTGTTTATGACCTGCTTGAACCGGGCTTCGTTAGCCTCAGAGTTTTCAATATTGCTGGTCAGGAAGTTGCGACGGTTGTCAATGGCGAGATGGAGACCGGCAGTCATTCTGTGAACTTCAATGCCAGCAATCTGCCCTCCGGAGTCTATGTCTATCGCCTCGAAGTCAACAATTATGTCTCTTCCAAGAAGATGCTGCTGATGAAATAAGGGATGAAGGATGAGGGATGAATCCGGAGTCCCGCAGCTTGATGGAGCAGGGGCGGTCATGCGACCGCCCTTGCCTTTTTCCATATACCTATAGTTCTTCCCGAAAGTGCGTTGCGATCATGGATTCCGGTGGGTCGCGGACCAGCACCGAGGACGGTGCTGGCTAGTAATGACAGCGCTCTGAGAGCAACATCGCAACTTACTTTCGAGAAACACTATATCTGCTCTTCTCCCAAATAGGGGTAGTGACGGCATGAAACAATCCTCCCCGCAACCAACTCCAATGCGATAGCACACCAGTCCCATAACACCTTCACAGGAGCACCTATGTCTCGCGCATTTCTCTATCTATTATCTTCTCTCCTACTGCTTTTCTCGTTGCAACCTGTTTATGCTGACGACTTGCCTCGCCGCCCCTATTTCGGCTGTCAATTGCAAATGGTTCCGGACAGTCTGCGCGAACAAGTTCAGCCGCCGTTTGAAGGCGGCATCCTCGTCGGCGACGTCAAGCCAAATTCGAGCGCACTTGTAGCTGGAATTCAGTCCGGTGACATCTTGACATCTATCTCTGGTACAAAGATCTCCAGCCCTCAGGAGTTTACCTCTACGCTGAACAAACATCGCAGCGCAACCAAAGTCGAGATTCAACTCCTGCGCGGCAACAAGCAAATGACCAAGCGAGTCAAGCTTAAACCGTTTCCTAAAGAAACGAGTTCGGAGTATGATGTACTCTACGAATCGGTCAAAGTGGACAACGCGCTGCGCCGTATCATCATCACAAGACCAAAGCCAAAGGGAGTCTATCCGGTTATTTTCTTTGTCGGTGGAATCGGCTGCTATTCGCTGGACCTTCCCCCAGGAACTCCTCATCCCTACAACACGATCCTTGCTGAACTGGCTCGCTCTGGTTTTATTACCGTGCGTGTGGAAAAAAGCGGCATGGGCGATAGTCAGGGGTCGCCGTGCAGCGAGGTGAACTTTACAACCGAACTCAAGGGCTATGTGGCAGCCATCAGAGCGCTCGGAACTTACAATTTCATGGACACCACAAATATCATTCTACTCGGCCATAGCATGGGCGGAATTATTGCGCCATTGGTGTACCGTGAATACCCGGTCAAGGGAATTATTGCCATCGCCACTGCCGCCACTTCATGGTTCGAGTACGAGTTGATCAATCAACGCCGACAACTTGTGCTTGAGGGCATGGACTATGACACCATCGAGATCAAATCCAAAAAGAAGGAGCTGATCCTCCACAAGCTGCTTGTGGACAATCAGACTCCTGAACAGATTCTTCAGTGGGACTCGACTGTCGCTGAGGACCTTCAGTATCCTTGCCATTATACCTATATTCAGGAAGTGGCCGCTCTCAACATGGCGCACGAATGGAAAATCGTGGATGCGCCCACGCTGGTGATTTACGGTCTGGCTGACTTTGTGACCAGCGCCGAGGATCACAGATACCTGACCGATCTCATCAACCGCTACCATTCGGACAGGGCAACCTACGTCGAGGTCAAAGACATGGATCATTTCTTCATCAAGACCGCCACGCAACAAAGCAGCTTCGAGAATCTCGCTCAAGGCCGTCCTAATCGCGCGTTCAGTGACGATGTGCTTCCCGTGATTCTAAACTGGTCAAAGGCTCTCGTCATAAAATGAGACTGCCCTAAGACACAACTCGAGTGAGGGGCATGTGAGGAGTGGGGACACATGCCGCCGCGAGTAAGATGAGTCACATTCTCATTTCTGCTTTGATCCCTTGGCAGCGGGCACTTGCTTCGTCTCCTGCGATTGCGCAAATGGTGTGAATGGCGGCAGAGCAATGGCCGTTGGTGGAGCGAAAGACGCACGCGCCGAGGTCACGTTGTAGTAGTACCTTCCATAGGGCAATGCCAGTGCATTCAAGTCCACATAGAAAGTATCCGTTGTCGTGCCGATCTGATTCAGCGGACCGGGTGTAAACAGCGCCGTAGTATCGCGGTAGATCGTGTACGTGACCGCATCAGGAATCCGCTCCCAATCGAGACGGATGTTCGGGCTGTTGTACTGGATAACCAGTTCCTGAATCGGACTCAACGGCGAGACGGAGAACGCGGGCGACAGAAAACCCGCATGAAGTACAAAATTTGCGCTGGATTGCTGACCAATCGGTGTTGGCTGCCCGAAGGCGCTGACCAAGCTAAAATTGGTAGATGTGCTGGCTCCGCCTCCGGCATCGAGGACGGATTTGGTGATGCGAAAGTTTTCGCTCTGCTGCGGTTGACAAAACGCTGAAACGCTGAAACACAGAAACGCTGAGAGCAGCAGCAAGACGAGCGATGAACGATGAACGATGAACGATGAATTGAAGATCGTTTTCATGTTAGTTTTCCTTATTTGTGGTTTGCTTATATTGTGCTTGCAATGATTGAACAGCCGCCCGCAACTCGGCAAGCTCCTTATTGTGCGCCGCGACTTCCTGCTCCAGTTTCAAGTTTGAAGTTTGTAGTTTGTGATTTTCTTTCGCCAGTTCCTGTATCGCCGCCAGCGCGATTCCGGGAGGATCAAGCGTCGCGATGGTCGTGTTGCTTTCGCCAAGACTGAACGCCGCATAGAAGTCTTGCGCTGTTGGGCCGATGTGCTGAACAGATTCATCCTGTGTCTTATAGCTCCAGCGGTGCAGCGGAAGCTGAACAACTTTTTCCAGAATTCCGGAGGTGTTCACACCACCATGCAAGCGTTTTTGACGGACGTCACAGAGGTTGTTCCATTGTCCGCCACCGGAGGCAAGACTCACGCCTGTGCCCGTTCCCGTGTGTGTGGTATAGAAACGAGCCCCGCCCGGAGAGCGCACAGTGAAAGCATAGTCCGCAAACGACGCAGTAGAGTCGGTACCGCTGTTGCTGCTGCCCCACACAAAGGATCCAGTGTGGTTGGCACGCGCACGGAACCCCGCGGCGTGAGAATTGGTGTTGGTTGCGGTGTTTGACTGACCACCACTCACTGTTGCATAGCTGCCGCTGGCCCTGTTGCCCGAACCGCCGGTCACGGTCGCGTACAGGCTGCCTGCCAGATTCTGATAACCGCCCGCAACGGTAGCTGTATAGTTATTCGCAATATTCCAATATCCGCCGCCTACGACAGCAGCATCCCCGCTCGCCGTATTGCCGAATCCGCTGACGGTCGCACAAGTGCCGCTGGCCACATTACGTCCGCCGCCGGTGATCGTAGCATTCTGGCCAGTTGCCGAGTTTGAATCTACGTCACCTCCGCCGCCGCCGCTAATCACGGAATTGCTGCCACGGGCACGATTGTAATTGCCACCACCCACAAATGCATTAACACCTGAAGCAGAATTATGCTGCCCCCCGCCGACCGTGGCATTGTTCTGAGTAGCATAATTTTCACTACCACCAGACACGGTTGAAGATGGACCTGTGGCATGATTGAAGTAACCGCCACCAACTGTTGCATAATTGAGTGAAGCAGTATTATCCCAGCCGCCCGCAATAGTTGCATAGAAATTCGATGCAAGGTTAGATCTGCCTCCACCGACAGTTGCATAATCATCAACAGCGGAATTGTCACGACCGCCACCGACGAATGCATAGATACTGTCGGCATGATTCTCGTAACCACCTCCGATTGCGGCATAATCGCCCACGGCTTCGTTGTAAATGCCTCCTCCCACGGTGGCGTAGATGTTGGTGGCTTTGTTTACAACGCCACCGCCCACTGTGGAGAAGTCGCCGCTGGCTTTGTTACCGATGCCGCCACTTATCGTGGCAAGCCAGCCGCTGGCCTCGTTATTGTTGCCGCCGCCCACCGTAGTCTCACTGCCAGTGGCTCTGTTTAACCCGCCGCCGCCCACTGTGGCGAAGTTGCCAGCCACATTGCGCAGACCGCCACCAATGGCTGAAGCCCATCCGGAAGCAGAATTGGAATCCGCGACCAAAGCACCACCTCCGCCGGCTACCACGGAGTAGTCTCCTCGGGCACGATTGTGCCGGCCACCGCCGATGGCTGAAGCCTCACCGGAAGCAAAATTGGAA
>JAGVEU010000228.1 GCA_020057985.1 Calditrichota bacterium
CGCATCCTGAAACCGATCGCACACCAAGGTGAGCCACGAGCAAGCGCTTATCGCTACCGGATCGCCCTGCTCACTGCCTAAAGTGACTTTTTCAGAACCGACGTATTAGGAGGATCTCTAACTGCGAATCACAGACAAGCAAAAGGCGCACTCAAGCGCCCTTCCATGCCGTCTCACTATGGAGCGAGAGAGTTGGTTCAGACACTTTGGCTCTGAGTCGTATTCTCGATTCGCACCAATTCCTCTTTAGGGAGATCAATCTGCGGCTTCGTTAGTCCCATAACCCGCTTCGTTTTCTCCCAACCCAGTTTGGGATCGCGCTTATAGACCCAATAGGCTTTCCGTACCTGCGCGACCTTGTAATTGATAGGGCGTATGTTGAATTCGCAATCAACACGGCAGTCACGAAAATCATGTCTCGCCATTCGCTTGCGAAAGCGATATGCGTACTCACTGGCCCACACCTCTTCAAGGGTCTGCTCCACAAGATTGCCAAAGAAGTACCATGTCATACAGCACGGAAAAGCCCAGCCGTGCGGATTCACGGACAGCGTGTGAAAGGCCGTCGAACAAGCCGAAACCTCTTGCTGAAAGGCCTTTCTTGGTCGTAGCGGATCGAGGCCGTTTCGTTTTGCGTGCAGCCAATCGAAATCATCAAGGTGTTGCACTTCCAACTGTGGATTTCGGTCAGCGGCAGCATACGCTTCCCCTACGTATTGCTGCACCAGTTGCGGATCAACTCTTAAGTCCTGGAGCTGATTCCGATTCAGAACGACTTGATCCAGCCCGTGGTCGGCAGCCCACTGCACGAAAGTCCCAAGCTCATGAATCGTGTCGTCAAGTAAAACGGTGCTGATGCGAACCTTGAGCGAGGATCCGGTTGCATTGCGCTTCGCTATGAGTGCGTCAATGTTGGTTACCACATCCTTTTGCCGGCCGAATTGTACAATCTTCGAATAGAGTTCCGGTGCGATGGCATTCAGACTCACGTTAACCAACGCGCCCTGCTTCACAAAGGCGTCAATCCATAGTCCGCGGAAAAGCACGCCATTCGTAATGCAGTTCAGCATCAAATGCGGATACTCCCCCATCAGCATGGTCAGGAGCTGTCGTGCCCCGGGGAGAATGGTCGGCTCGCCTCCGGAGATCGTCAGGATTTTGGCTTTCTCATACCCAGGGCGTAGCTTTTCCTTCCAGACCACTTCCGCCTGCTTCGATCCGGGATCAAAATCTGTCTGGCAGCACATGTGGCATCGGACATTGCACTGCCGACCCATTTCAATCTGCAGCTCATTCAAATAATCCAGCGACCAATTGCGCAACTCCTCGTCGGCAACCGCCGCATAATTCCGGCGATTCAACACTTCTAAGTCAACCAATGCTCTCTCCGATGTTTCAGGGGTTGTTACGCTCCAACCGTTACTGTGAACCTTCTCGAACCATCCCCCAATGCGCGAACGGCGAGGAACTCTCCAGACAGTCATAAGTTAACCGAATTCTATGCAAAAGTCAAGTCCACAAAACAGAACCGTCCAATAAAAAAAACTCCCTATGTTCTATATAATCAATAATATAAAATTACTCGGAACATGCAAGCTCGAAAATAGGAGCCCCGCAAGGAAACGAACCTCACAGAAAACCAAATCTTACTAGCCAGCACCGTCCTCGGTGCTGGTCTGCAACCACGCCGGAATCCGCGATCGCAACGCACGTTCGGGAAGAACTGTAGATAGGTTGTGATGTTGCTCGTTGAGCAGAGTTATTACTAGCCAGTACCGTCCTCGGTGCTGGTTCGCAACTTTCGGAAGAAACTGTAGAGTGGAATCAGCGAAAAAAAACCGGGTAGGGAAAAACGCAGGAGCCGGACGAGAAACGGAACACGCAAATCGAAAGATCAGTGGCGATAGACTTCGACAGTCTCAATCGTCGGATCAGAAGGCAGTGAGTAGAGAATTCTGAGTGTGTGCGGTGTCAGGCGAGTTCCGCGGGCCGCGATTTTCATTCCGGTTCTACTCCATACGTCTTCGGCGAGGATCATGCCTTCAGTCAGATCGGAATATGTTACGCGAACCGTGTCGGTTTTCCTCTCTGGTTGTCCGTTGAGGCTGCGATAGTTGAAATAGAGTTTCACCAACAGTGGATCAAAGAGTGAGCCACGGCCACGTTCCAGCAATTCGAGCGCCTGGCTCTCTGTGCGTGGAATGCGCGTCTCCTCCATAATCATCTCGTAGGCTCCGGCCACCCGCAGAACGCGCGCAGCAAGCGGAATCTGGTGTGCCATCAAGCCGGAAGGTCCGCTGCCGTCAAAATTCTCCAACTGATGTCCGACAATCCTTGCGGCATCGCGCAGCGCCGAAAACTCCGAGACGGCCATCGCTCCAAGTGCCGGATAACGGTCATAGATGGCTTGCTCCTCGGGAGTACGATGTTCACGAGGCTTTAGCAAAATGTGATCCGGAAGTCCCAACTTGCCCACTTCACGCAGTCGCGCAGCATAGGACAACTCCCGAAGAGCATGACTGGCAAGGGCGAGATGAGTTCCGATCCACATGCAAGACTGCAGCACTCGTTTGGTGCGCTCGGCATAACTCGGAAATCGCAAACACATGAGATGCTCAATGAGCGCAATCACGTCTTCCGTGAAGCGATACACGCGGTTGCTTTCAGAGGTGGCGTCGTCCTGTCGTTTCTCGTAGCGCTCACTTGTCGAAATCCGACTGAGAAGATCGAGCAGACTGCGCAAATCCTCCGGCGAGATATGCTCGGAAACTTGAGCGTCAAGCCACTTGACCGCATCCTCCCCCACCCCAAGGATCGGCAGATCCAGCCCTGCCAGTTGTGACAACGTCTCGGTGACTTCACGATCCACCGGAGTGCGAAGCGAAATCACCTGCGGTTTGTCCGAGAACACGGAAGCGTCAAGCGCCGGCCCGACTCGCAGCGCTCGAACGGCGGCCGCGATTTGCAGATTGTCAGGGGGTTGCTCTTCATTCGGCCCAAGGAGGTGTAAGACCTGTATCGGTGATTTCACTGCAATCCACCTCTGCGACCGGCAACCACGGCGATCGGTTTTGTCTGTGCAGGATCAGAAATAATCAGGGGAGTCGGGCCATCCGTGCGCCCGAGTTCCGGGCGATTCATGTCACCTTGCCGGGCGATATTCCCTTGCGCAATCTTCAAACCATCAGGGCTAAGTAGGAGCATGCTGATCCGGCGATTCCGCGGGTCGGCAGTATCCTCGAACAAAGGTTTGCGATCCGCGTACCCCCGTATCATGAAGACCTTGTCAGCGGAAAGACCTTGCGACTCAAAGATATGACGGGCTTCGTTCGCGCGCTGAGTGGATAATTCCCAGTTGGACATCGCACTTCCCTCAGCAAACGGAGCAGAATCCGTGTGTCCCTCGATTACGATCGGATTGGGAATACCCTTGAATTCCGTGGTCAGCGCTTCAAGAGCTCGAATCAGGGTAGGCGACAGTCGCGCGCTCCCGCTCTCAAACAGCGGCTTTCCTTGCTCTCGCTAATCTCGATGCGCACGCCCTCTGGTGTAACCTCAATACTGATCTGACCGGAAAGCTCCTTGAGTGCAGGTTGATCCTCGATCATCTCGCGCAGCTTATCAGCCTCCGCCTCCAGTGCCTTCAGGGGCTGCTCGTTCAAGTTAAGGATACTCGGCACGGCGCGCATTTGTGTGCTGATATTAATAGTCCCGCGGCCCGGTTTGTCGCCGGCGCCGACTCCCTCCTTGCCCTTCGGATCACGAAAATAGCCGCCCACTCCTTGCTTGATGTCTTCCGATTGATTGAGAATCCAGAGCACGATGAACAACGCCATCATCGCCGTCACGAAATCGGCATACGCGACTTTCCAGGCGCCGCCATGATGGCCGCCATGTCCGACTTTCTTGACGACTCGTATGACTGGGGGTTCGTCCTGTCCCTCTTTGCCGGACATCGCTAACTCTTCCTTCTCGCGCGCATCATGCTCTCAACTTCTTCAAATGTAGGACGATCCGCATGGAAGATTGCCCGACGCGCAAACTCTATCGCCACCGAGGGAGCCATTCCCTTGGCAAAGGAGGTAATGCCGGCCTTGATCACATGTAGAAGTCGCGAATCGTTCCGGTTCTTTACTTCCAGATTTCCGGCCAAGGGACCGACAAAACCGTAAGCCAGCAACACTCCGAGAAAAGTCCCCACCAGCGCAGCAGCCACGTGTTTCCCAACCGCAGCGGGTCCTGCGTCAATATTGCCCATGGTCACGATGATTCCCAGCACCGCCGCCACGATTCCCAACCCCGGTAGAGCATCGGCGATTTTGTTCAGAACAGCGGGAGAAACCCCGGCCTCTTCGTGATGAGTCTCGATTTCTGCATCCATCAGGCTCTCAATCTCATGCGCAGGTACTGAACCGGCCAGAAAGAGCTTGATCGTGTCGCAGATATAGGGAAGAGCGGAGTGGTTTTCCATCACTTGCGGATATTGCTGAAAAACGGCGCTCTGGGCCGGCTCGTTGACGTGCGATTCAAGCGCGATAATCCCATCCTTGCGTGCAATCTGAAACAGGTCGTTGAGAAGCTGCAACACCTGGATATAGGTCGTCTTGTCCAACCCCTTCCCCTTCAGAATTCCCATCACGTCGGAAAGAACTACCTTCAGCGTCGCGATGGGCACGGAAACAAGCAATCCGCCAATGGCAGCAGCGCCAATGGTAATGAACTCCGCCGGCTGAAAAAGCACCAGCAAATTCCCACCGGCAAGGGTAAAACCGCCGATCACACCAAGAGTAACTACAACAAGTCCGATAATCGCTAACATGAAAGACAGTCGGTTTTTAAGTTGCTATGCACAGGATCTGGGCACTGAATCTACTTATGATCTCCATGTCAAGGACGATTGCAAGCCATGTGCCGAAGAACAGTTGTGCTTGCCTAACAGCAAGTTGACATGGACAATTCTATTTCCTCCTCAGCAGAGGTTGACTTTCTCGCTCAGTTAATGTAAATTATGTTGTGTGCCAGAAGTGGCTGCCGAGCAGGGTAAGTCTTCTCTCCCCCTACTTCAGTGCACTACTGTCTCAATGTTTTTTTTGGGGGAAGTCGTTGATAAAAAAGGGCTTGACATCCTCACGGAATTGTGTATCTTTGGAGTTCTCTCAACCCAAAAACACAAACCGGAGGATTCAAGCCA
>JAGVEU010000372.1 GCA_020057985.1 Calditrichota bacterium
GATGTAGTACATGTTGAGATCAACCTGCGCGTCAAAAACGCCGCCCGCCTGATTGTTGAATTGGGCGCCATTGTACGCATAGATTTCTCCGCTGCCTGTACAAATAGTCGTGCCGGAGTTGTTGATCGTAGATGAATTCAAGGTCTTGCTGCCTGTGGACTCGATATTCAGGAACGATCCCGAAAGGAGACTGATCGCTCCACTTCCCGAGAAGCCTCCACCGGACCAATCCACCGTGCCTGCTATGGTGATCGCTCCCGAACCCAGCAACGATCCCGAAGCAAGCGAGAGAACGCCGTTGACATTTACTTGCGAGGGACCGTTGATCGTCAAGGTAGAACCGTTGACCGACAGCGTCTGAGTTCCTCCGCTTCCTCCGAGGTCAAGACACTCAACATTTGTACTCGCATCGAGAGCGACAACGTAAGTTCCGCTTAGAGTTATTTGAGCTGTGTCTGATGTACCCGGAACCTGTTGTGGGCTCCAGTTCGTAGCTGCGTTCCAATCACCTCCAGAGGCGTTGGCCCAACTGATGTTCGCTGCGTTCACCTGCACCGCTCCGGCCAAGAAAAGACTCATGATCAAAGGAAAGCTCAACTGTCTCATGTCACACCTCTACTTGTTTTGCGCTGTGTATATCCATAATAATTATAGCTGCTTACAGCTCCGCTGCAGTCAGTAGAGCAAGAGTCAACGCTTGACTCAGTCGAACAATAGAGTACAACTGCTATACAATAGACTTAATAAGATAGATCATGACCTGCACTGCTATCTATGTGCACAATAATGATGTATGCATCTACTCCCACAAATCATAACATAATCAATATCTGTATTTTTGTCAAGAGTTTTCTGGTATTCCGAATGAATTATCATCTTCTGTTAATTGATGTATTATAGTAACTTGCATATTTCGGATAGGGTCAACATCATTGAAAGGACGTAGATAGAGGACAGATCGCTCGATTCCGATCTGAATCTTGAAGTGGATACTGGAGAGCGAAAGATCGGCCAATGTGGAATCAGGACTCCGTTAACTGGGATCAGCTTCGAGAGGCGTGCGCGGATATGTCGGCTTCGCAATGGCTTCTTGGCCATTTCGATTTGACAATTGGGAAAAAAACAGTAAATTAATAAGGAAGAGAAATCGTGACCGATCCACGGCAGAATCATGTACGAGCGGAGAGGTCATGAAAGTTAACACCTCTTTGGCCGAAGAGGAAATCGTTCACCCTTCTGCTAGTTTTTGGATGAGAATTTGTTCGACTCAACGCCGAACTGAACTTTTGAGAGTAACCATGTATAAAAACGACCCACATTCCTGTTGGCAAACAGATTCACCAAGGATCGAGCACATCACCCTTGATCTCGATGCAGATTTCGAGCGGCAAATTTTGAAGGGACACGCAGAGTATCGCTTTGATAGACCGCTCGATGACGAGTTGAAATTAGATACAAGGCAGCTCAACATTCACAGCGTATCAGCAATAGGTGCCGCTGAGTGCGGAGTGAGATACACTCTGGGAGAGGATGCGGGATTTCTTGGCAGGGTGCTAACTGTCAGCGGCGTTCGCGGGCTGAGCGTTCTCAGAATTGAGTACTCCACGTCGCCGGATGCGAGTGCCCTTCAGTGGTTGAAACCGGAGCAAACTGCTGGGAAGAAATATCCATTCATGTTTAGCCAATGCCAGGCGATTCATGCCCGCACGGTTTTTCCTTGTCAAGACACTCCAGCCGTTCGTTTTACTTATGAAGCAGCCCTGCGAGTCCCAGAGTCTCTGACTGTGGTGATGGCGGCAGAATCGCTTGGCTCCCAGCGCGAACATGGCAAGACCATCTGCAAGTTCCGCACGTCACTACCGATTCCTTCTTACCTCTTTGCACTTGCCGCGGGGAATCTCGTTTCAGAAGAATTAGGGTCACGCTCGCGGGTCTACGCGGAACCGGAAACAATCCAAGCTGCCAAGTGGGAATATGCGGAAGTGGATCGAATGCTCGACTGTGCCGAGGGACTCTTTGGAGCGTACTTGTGGAATCGGTTCGATCTACTGCACATGCCGCCCTCGTTTCCCTATGGAGGCATGGAGAATCCGCGGTTGACCTTTCTGACTCCAACACTCATCGCGGGTGATCGCTCGTTAGTCTCGGTGGTTGCACACGAACTTGCTCACTCGTGGACTGGAAATCTTGTTACCAATGCGACATGGCAGGATTTCTGGTTGAATGAGGGATTCACAGTCTATGCCGAGCGGAGAATTATCGAGGCGATGTACGGCGAAGAGATGGCAAATCTGCATTCTGTGAATGGACGGACGGCTCTTAATGTGTCCATCGCAGATTTTGGCGAGAATTCACCCTTCACCAAACTGAAAACCGATCTCAATGGAGTTGATCCCGACGCGGTTTTCTCTTCGGTGCCATACGAGAAGGGATACCTTCTGTTAGTGGCGATTGAGCGAGTGGTTGGTCGAGCAGAGTTTGATCGCTTTCTGAAGGCCTATATTCATGAGTTCAGCTTTCAATCTCTGACGACTGAGGAGCTGATGCAGTACATGAAAACACAACTTAAGGGAATTGAGAAAAAGATCCCGCTTAATGACTGGATCTATAAGTCCGGGGTGCCGCAAGACGCGCCACAATTTCGCTCGCGTCTCATAGATGAGGTGGCGGATGTTCGCGCGAAGTGGGACAATGGAGCGAGGGATTTACAGACTGCCATCAAGAATTGGTCAGTTCAACAAAAAGTTCTATTCCTCGAAAATCTGCCTCGACTGCTTAGCACGGAAGATTGCAGTAAGCTGGACTCTCTATTCGAGTTATCCAAGACGCGTAATTGCGAGATCAAGGTTCCTTGGCTGTGCATCGCAGCAGCAAGCAGTTATCAACCCGCCTTTTCTGCAATCAGTGAGTTCCTTGGGGAAGTCGGACGTGGAAAATACCTCAGACCGTTATTCAAAGCGCTGTTTCGCAATCCTGATACAAGACAACTGGCGTTTGATCTGTTTGCGAAATTCGGGGAACGCTATCACTCGGTCGGGCAAGCCGCAGTGCAGCGCATTCTTGCCGGCTGAAATTCTGCCATTAATCGGGAAAAACTTATAGCGAAATGGGACACGTGAATTGCGTGTCCCATTTTCTATGCGGGCATTTGCAAATGTCAAATTGGTCGAGTAGCTCTCGTAAGCCATCCGGCTTCAGCACTACTTAAGAATGGTGTGAGTGTCTTCCGAACGCGCACGTGGTACTTGTTCAGGTAGTCAATCTCCTCCGAACTCATCAACTTTTTGTCCACGAGTTTTATGTCAATCGGGCAAAGAGTCAGTATCTCAAATTTATGGAACGTCGTTCCCCCCTTGGATTTCTTCTTGTCCTCAACGACATAGACCAGGTTCTCAGTGCGAATCCCATAGGCGCCGACCTTGTAGAATCCGGGTTCGTTTGATGTGATCATTCCGGGCACCAAAGCAACATCTGTGGCTGCGGCTGGAGAGATGCGATGTGGCCCTTCGTGGACGCAAAGGTATGAGCCTACGCCGTGTCCCGTTCCATGGCCATAGTTTAGGCCCACTTCCCACAATGGTTTTCGAGCGAGGATGTCCAATTGCTTTCCTGATGTGCCGGCGGGAAATGAGGCCATTGACAGCGCGATATGACCACGCAGGACTCTGGTGAAATGCTCCTTCTGCTCCGCCGTTGGTTTTCCAAGGCTGATGGTTCTTGTGATGTCAGTGGTGCCGTCTTTATACTGTGCGCCGGAATCGAGCAGGAAGATCCCCTGTTCGCGTAACCTGACATTTGTCTTGGGCGTAGAGGCATAGTGAATAATCGCGCCATGCGCGCCATAACCGGCAATCGTCTCGAAGCTTAATCCTCTGAAGAGATCATTCTGAGCGCGGAACTCCTCCAGTTTCTCTGCTGCGGAAATTTCAGAAATGTTGGCCCTCGATATGTTCTCATCGAGCCAGTAGAGAAATTTCACCATGGCCGCACCATCCCGTACGTGCGCCTCTTGTCCTCCCATCAGTTGCACCTGATTCTTGACAGCCTTGAACATCACAATCGGTGATTCCTTCATCAGCAACTTGCAGCCATTCGCGAGAATGTCCACCATTTGCTGACTGGCTGTTGAACTGTCCACCCAGACACTGATATCGGGCTTGCGCAGTTCACGCAGTTCTTTCGAAAATCTCTCGTAGTCACGAAATTCGACAAGCTTTCCGAAGGATTTTCGCAGTTTAGGCGATACCTTTTCCAAGTCGGTATAGACGACCGCTGTGCGATCGGTCACGATCGCATAGGCGATAACCACTGGATTGTATTGGACGTCTGATCCGCGGATGTTAAACAACCACGCTATTGAATCAAGAGTCGAGATTACGTGCGCTTTTGCACCCGCCTCGCTCATGGCTTTACGCAGTCGCTTCAGCTTGTTCTGACAACTTTCGCCTGCATACTTCACTTCATGAATAGTGATTGCACCCTTCGGCGCGGCGGGATGATCCTTCCACAGCTTGTCAACAAGATTATCCTCCACGCTAACCAGCTCAAGTCCACGCTCTCTCAAACTTGATTGCACACTCTGGAACTGCTTGCACGATAACACCTGCAGATCTACGCCAATCTTGCTGCCCTTTCCAAGCACATTGTTCAGCCAATCGCTAAACGTTGGAGTGGAAGGCTCACCCAACTTCATCAAACTGATTCCGCTGCCGGCAAGTTGCTGCTGTGCCTGCAGGAAATATCGGGAGTCGGTCCAGAGGGCGGCCTTGGTTGAAGTGACAATGACGTCACCGGCAGAACCGGTGAAGCCGCTGATCCACTCTCTGCGACGCCAGAAATCGGGTACGTATTCGCTCTGATGCGGATCTGTGCTTGGAATTATGTAGGCATGAATATTCCTCTGCTTCATCAGAACGCGCAGTCCGGAAATCCGCGACTTGGCATCCATGAGTACAGCGGTTGATTTCTTGCCACGTGAGACTGGCTTTTTCATTCCATACCTCCCTTACGCAGCACTGTGCGATCAAAGACAATGAGAATCACAGCGGTGATGAGTCCAAGCCCACCAAAGATGAGCCACATGATGTCCGGCCTACCCGCATCTCTGGCCAGCGCACCATAGAGTTCACCGGAGAGCCTTCCACCAAAGATATTTCCGAGAGCCACCGCCCAAAAATAATACCCCATATACATTGCCACCTTTTGTTTCGGAGCGATGCGACCGACGTACTCCTGACTCTTGGGAGACGCAATCATCTCTCCAAAAGCAAAGATCGTAATCGCGAGTGTGACCAACCACCCCGTGTAGGTCCAAGCCGCCATGCCGATGCCCACGGCGGCGATAACAATTCCAATGACCATCGCGGTCAGTGGAGCAATGAAGCCAATCAGCCAGCTTATCAAGACTTGGAAAATGACAATAGCTCCCGCATCAATGTTAATAATGTACTCGGGGTTAACCTGACGATATTCTTCAGCGAAAGCATGTGCCTGATCCTTGACCGCTCTGGGAACCGAAAACACCACACCCGCGAGCAAGTAAGACATTTGTTGCTCATCCAACTTTCTCGCTTTCTGAACAGAGTCTATTCTGCCTGCAATGTTTGCCGAGAAATACGAGTATGGCTTGCCAGTGTTGTTATTTCCAAGGCTCTCTGATGGATACAGCTCCGAAACCTGTTTGTCAAGGAATCCGGCAATGACATCTTGCGAAGTTTTCTCGGCAGGCACGGATTTCAATTGATCCAGTAGTGCCTTCCCTTTACCGGTGTCTTTAAGCGGAAGAGACTCAAGCGGAATTGCGCTCATGGATCTCAGGAGGGCATCCGCCGGAACTCGTACCTTGAAATCGTAGAGCGAGCGGACAAAGGGCTTGATATCTTGATCGGTCAGTTTCAGTGTTGCCGAGTTGATTGTCTCTGCTCGTTCATTGCCGCGAATGGTGTCAAACGCAGCCAAGTAAGTGCCATCCTGCAGAGCTTTCATGCGAGCGTTGAGTGTATTGCCGTGCTCAACAACGAACTGGCCGACTTGTTCGCCCAATAGATCCTCGTTAACAGCAGCAAGGTCGCGAGCGAATTCCTCCCCAAACCAGTTGCGAGCGGTGACCACCATGTCATTGGTCTCGACGAAATCGCGTATGAATTCCGGGTGCGTGAGGAAGATCTGATTAAACGATGTCCAGAAGCCGGAGAGAATCAAGAGATATAGAGCAAACTTCCAGTTACCGACGCGCATGGGAGCGCTCAGTCCAGTGGATTTCTTGCCAATTTTGCTTTCACGCGCTCGCAACAGAATGTCTATCAGCATGTTGAGGATGATCCAGCCGGCTGAAGTCAAGCCGATCATGGTCCAAGTGAACCGTCTGCCTCCAATCATGAACAGAATAAGTATGCCGAAAATCATGATGAAGAAACGGCCGTTGCCAAGCACCTCGACAAGCCCCGACAGCACTTGCTTGATGCTTCGCTTCTGTGTGCCAGCGGCTTCGGTAGTCGGTTCTTTGTAAAAGAATAGTAGCCAGATGAAGTTACACGCAATCCAAAACGACGAGGCAAGGAAAACGTAGTTCCAACCGTATTTGACCCGGACAATACCTGCGACGACCGGCCCGACGAAACCGCCGACGTTTACCATCATGTAGAAAATCCCAAATCCCATGGAGGAATTGGTTTCGTCCGTAGTGCGCGCAACAGTTCCAACCACAACAGGCTTGAAAATCGCAGCGCCGACGGCCACAAACAGAAACGCAATAAAGAATCCGCCGAAGGTAGTGAATTGCCCAAGTAAATAGTAGGCAGGTACGAGAGTGGAATAGGCGATGATGAAGGTCTTCTTGTAGCCGAATCGGTCACCGAGGGCTCCGAACAAGACCGGCAGCAGATAGAGGATAAATGGAACGATACCCTGTAGAGTGCCACGCTGCTCGGAGGTGAATCCGAGAGCGCCTTCCGAAACCGAGCCGGTGATGTACAAGCTGGATACGGCGAAGAAACCGTACCATGCCAACCGCTCGAAGATCTCCATCGTGTTCGCAACCCAGAAACTCTGAGGGAACTTTGAACGAGCTTTCTTGCCTGACGAGGATGTTGAGGTCATGTGCGTTCTTTCATGTGGGAAGTGAGTCTAACGCTTTCTCACAGCGAGTGAGTGAAGATGGAATATCAGAATTTTAGGTGTTTGACGCTTTCGCCGGTTTTCTTTAGTTGTCGCAGAGAATCCGTTCCGATGCTCAGATGCATTTCAAGGTAGCGCTGATTGACCGCCTCGTCGCTCTCTTCGGTCTTGATGCCTTCCGGCAGCATCGGAATGTCTGAAACCAGGAGCAATGCGCCCTTGGGAATGTGATTCGCAAAACCGACAATGAAGATCGTTGAGGTCTCCATGTCTATAGCAATGGCTCGCACGTTCGTAAGGTACTCTTTGAAACGCTCGTCATGTTCCCAGACCCGGCGATTTGTGGAGTAGACGGTTCCCGTGTAATAGTCGTGGCCATGTTCGACGATGGAGTGCGCGACGACACTGAGCAACTTGAACGAAGGCAGCGCCGGAACTTCCGGTGGAAAGTAATGCGACGATGCCGATCCTTCGCGCAATGCAGCAATCGGTAAAATCAGATCACCGGTCGTCACTGTCTTCTTCAGTCCGCCGCATTTGCCAAGAAACAGACATGCTTTGGGTTTGATCGCGGCAAGGAGATCCATGATCGTAGCCGCGTTGGCGGCGCCGATGCCGAAATTAATGATCGTGATTCCGTCGGAACTTGTTGCCGTTTGCATCGGCCCGCCAATTCCACGAATCGGGCAATTGTTCTCTTGTGCGAACTTCTCGACGTAGTTCGAGAAATTCGCGAGCAGAATATACTCACCAAACTCCTCGAGCGGGGTACCAGTGTATCGCGGAAGCCAGTTCCGTACTATCTCTTCTTTAGTGTTCATTTCCGTCCGATTTCTTTAATCATAAAATCTAAGCACTTAATCCGCAAAAGGCAAGCAGAAAATGAGGTTCTGACGGCAAGGTACAAATGTTCAGAGGGAGGCTATTCTTGCCAGTGAAAGCAGAAATCTTGTGGCACATATTTCCGTAGTTCGTTCACAAGTTAACTCAAACGATTACTATACACTCCTTCATATATGAATTGTCATCTGGCGTGCAGTTTGCCATAGATAGCTGTATCATGCATTCAGGTCAGTTTTCGGAGATTCCGCTGTCCAAAACGATCGTCTTAAGCAGCAATCACAATGATGCCTCTGGAGGCGGACGCTATGTCTTGCAGTTGGCCAAGTGTCTGCAACAGTTCTGCAACGCATATTTCGCGGGTGACCTGTAAAATGATGTCTCCTTGACAAGCATTGATGGTTTCAGAGCCAGAGGGTCACAGAACGACCTTAGACCTAATCTCTTCGTCGCTGTGTCACATTGGGGCGGGACTACGCCAATCGGCAAAGCTATACTCTTTCTCAATACTAACCCGCCATTGAACCGAATGAGCGAACAGTATAACCTCCTGTTCTTCCTCCACTTTGTGGGGGAAGTTAGATGGGGGTAACGCTCAAAAATGGCGCATTACTTTCTGGAAATAGTATAGCTACTGTAAGGAACGAATATGGCATACACATTTGGCGGCC
>JAGVEU010000196.1 GCA_020057985.1 Calditrichota bacterium
CGTCACAATCGAGTTGTAAATTTGTGCCTCAGTGCCACGGCGGAGTGTAATCAAGTCGTCGCCGTCCGTTGCGGAATTTCCCTTCTTACCAATGAAAGTGAAGTTGGAGAGCGTGGCATGGGCACGGGGCAGCGCTCCATGATTCTGTTCGAGATTGTCCGCCTCGATGCCTTTGTCTGAAGCGTTGGCCCGTTGATGAATGAGCACGTGATGAGCAGAACCCTGCCAGCCATCCGTCCAGTCAAAGCCATCGTCGCCACCATCGGTTAGCACCATGTAGCTCACTCGGGCCGAGCCGCCGAAGAACTCGACGCAGTCATCTTGTCCTTGCACAATCTGGATGTGATCTATCTGCGTTCCACGACCGACGCTTTGCAGGCAAAGACCGTTCAACTCGTTTGTCGGTGAAAAGCGGAAACCGGGGAACTCGAGGCGGATGTAGCTTATGGTTCCGCTGCTCTCGCCGTCATAAAGGGTATCGCCGCGTCCGAAGGGACCGGAGTCTCCTTCACCATTGGGAACCTCGCCACGGTTGTTATGACCGTTGCCATTAATAACCAAACCGCCCCAGTCGCCGTTCGCGCGAGATCCCGCCGGACGGTTGCTGGTGAAGACAATCGGCAGGCACGCATTACCTACCGCGGCGATGTCAGCGCCGCGACTCACGATCAGCAAACCCAGACCGGGGTAAGCGCCGACAATCGTGGTTCCTTCCTGAATGGTCAACGTATAGAGACTGTCCACAATTACCGTTCCATTGAGCTGATAGACAGTATTGTTTGTCCAGGTGGTGTTGGAGGTGATATGTCCTGAGACCGGCAACCATGATACTGCCGGAAACTGTGCGTTAAAGACAGCATTGCCGCCGTTTGTGATGGCCACCGAGCCTGTGACCACGGTCCGCAGTGCGGCATACACTTGAAGATCGAACGTCCCCTCGATGATGTCACAAAGATTATACGATCCATCAGTTAGAGTCGTGATGCAGATAGTCACCGCGGGATTGCCCTGCAGGACGCCATAAACATGTGCGCCACCAAAACCGACGCCATTGGTATCCGTCACTGTGCCGGCGAGGCAACCAACCGGAACCAGTGCGGTTACGGCGTAAAAATACTTCAATCCCGGTTCGAGGATGTCCGTGTACGTGAGGTTTGAAGTCTGATCGTAAGGGACAGCGAGACTAACTTCGGGAGTCGTATCCTTGTAAATGTAGTAGCTCGCCGCGCCGGGAACCGCCTGCCAACGCAGAACAATATCACTTCCAGCGGCTTTAATCGTCAGAGCCTGTGGAGCGCTGATTTGTGCGTGGGAAGGTGTGGCGGACATGCTGACCAGTACGGCAGCAAAAAAAACGAACAGAAGTCTTTGCAAAATCATCTTAGGTCTCCTCTTGTGTTTTGTATATCGGTTTTCATGAGTAACTGTGACGCAAATACTCGTTTGTAAATGTTATAGCGAACAGATTTCGAATGAACTGAACGGACGCAACCCTGTACTTTCACAACATCCTAATTTACCACTCGCAAATTACAATCTGATGAGGATCCCGCTTCATTCCCGTAAAACTCGCGCTCGGGAGGTTGTTAGATTGCATAGGCGAGGGACAGCGAGTAGGTTCGTCCGACTTTATAGGATTGAAAGGGCTGATCGCCGATTTTGAACTCGACCGCTGAATTGAGCAGATTAGTCGCTTGCAGTTTGGCTGACCAATGCCCGCCGAGGGTTTGATTATAGGCAATGTCCACTTTATCAAAGGGATATTCGTAGGTATCCGGGAGGCCGTAGCCACCGACCTGACTGATTCGTTTTCCGAAGGTGTTGAAGAGACAGCGAACGCTACTGCCCCACCTCGGGTGATCAAAAGCAAGGATGACGTTAGCTGCGTATTCTGACTGTCCCATCAACGGGCGCTTGTCCTCCGTGAGGATACCGCTATTCGGATCAGCCGCATTATAGGGTTTATCCTTGAGCACGACCTTTGAGGAAACTACAGTTAGATTTCCGATGGCGGAGAAATAAGAAATCCATTTGCCGATTCGCGGCGCAAGGATGTTGAGCGACTTGCGGAATTCCAGTTCGGCTCCAAAATTGGACGCATCCACGAGATTCTGCGGTTGGAGCCGCTCGGTAGCGCCGGAGGAAATCAAGACTTGCTCGATGGGATCGGTTAGGAGTTTGTAGAAAACACCAATCGCCAGATTTTCGCCGGGAGACGGATAATATTCTGCGCGCAAGTCACCGTTCCAGATCTTAGTATGCTTGAGCTTCGGATTTCCAAACTTAACCGCTCCTTCGAAGTAATCCACATCCTCTGTCGGAACGAGTTCGGAGTAGTCCGGATTGGCAATAGTCATACTTCCGGCTCCGCGCAGACTGAGCTTGTCGTTTACCGTGTAGGTAAGACCAAGCGCCGGCAGAATATCCGTGTGATTGGGACCACCCTCGGCGATGTCGGATGAGTTGCTTCCGGGATAGGGATAGGTTTGGAAATGCTGTTTCGTATGCTCAATGCGGGCGCCGGTGACTACTCGCCAACGGTTTCCAAGGGCAAGATCGGTCATCAGATACCCGGCTTGCACATCCATGTCCGCCTTGTAGGAATCGAGGGTGCGCGTGATCTCGCGCAGGACAAAGAAACTGTCTATGTTGGAGGGAGTCAGGAGCAGTTCGGGGGGCAGCGAATAGTCCGGATCGGGGCGATTGGGGTCATTCGTGAATGCAAAGAAGAATTTTCTGGTGTCAAAAGTGCGGCTCATCGTGCGAACGGAGCCGCCGAGTTTTAGCTTCGATGCAGGAGCATGAAGGAAGCCAAGTGGCAGTGACCAGTCTACAGTTCCCTCTGAGACCTTATCGCGCATTTCACCATAGCGTCTGAAGCCGTTGTCGCTGTTGATCAGCCATTGCCAGGGATCAGTACTCTCGGCGCGAGTTAGGTGAATGTCGCGACGATCCGGTTGATCAAAAGCTGCCCGCGAGATGATTCCCGCCCACTCGAGTCTTGAATCAAGCGCTTTGGAGAGTTCGTGGGTTCCGCGTATTTGAACGGTTGCCAGAGATCGTTCGGTCCACATCAGGCGATAATTGCGGTAGAGACGATCCTCTTTTGCCAAGCCCTGTGAAATCCGCGCTTCATCATCGGCATTCCGCGTGTAAAGCGACTTGATTCCGAGCTTGTGGCGAGCGGACAGTTTGAGATTCAGATCCAGCACTCCACCCCAATTGACAGAACGGGTCGAGCGATCCACGTCAAGATCCTGATAACGGCGAATCTCGGTTTGGCCTGTTGTAGTGTCAGAAGCGGCTGTATATTGATATTGCTTTTCCTGACGGCGGGAATAGGAGTTGCCGTAGTTCAGAGATGCGAGATAGCCCATCAGCCAATCACCGAGGGGAGATTGATTCCCAAAGGAAAGACCACGGCTGCCGTTGAAGGGCGCCCAACTCTGACGCGGCTCCCAAGTATTGCTGAATTGTTTGCCAAGAGTCTTTTGCAAATCTGTCTTTGTCAACCACTGTGGATCTGCCGTGCTATCGCGCACACCCTGTGGAATTCCGCGTGTTCCATCGTCCACTCCGAGCCAGTCCTTGTTTCCGCCGCGATACGAATAAAATTCCTCAAGCGAAGATTGGTCGTTATAGCTGGAAGTGGTGTTGGCGGAGAAACTCAACTTCTCGGGAAACTCCTTCGTATTAAGCTGAATGGAGCCTCCGGCAAAATCGCCGGGCTGATCGGGTGTAAAGGTCTTGTTAATCACAATATTGTCAATGAGACTGGCGGAAATAATATCGAATGGAACAACCCTCTTCAGCGGTTCCGGGCTTGCGATGGTGGCGCCGTTGAGTCTTGTATTATTGTATCGCTCGCCCATGCCGCGCACAAACACATACTTATCATTGACAACCGTCACTCCGGTGACGCGCTTCACCGCGTCGGCCGCATCGGAATCCGGCGATTTCTTGATTTGCTCGGCACTGATGCCATCGGAAACAGAGGACGACCTTTTCTTCAGACTTAAGAGCGAGGCTTCGGTATTGTCCATGAGTCTGGCTTCAATCACCACCTCGCCCAATTCCAAGGCTTCGCTCTTCATTTTGAAGTTGAGTGTAGTTGTCTTGCCGGCATTCACAAGAGTTCCTGTGATGGTGACTTTGGCAAAGCCAAAATAATGTGCCACGATGGTGTGGCTGCCTACCGAAACATTGCGGATAAGGAATTTGCCGTCGAGGTCGGTCGCTGCTCCGAGGTTAGTGCCTTGAATCATCACCGACACTCCCAGCATCGGTTCTCCGGTTTCGGCCTCAACGATCAACCCTTCGATCGCTCCGAACTCTTCGGCGAGCGCACATGTGGTGAATGCAAACAGGATTTGTAGGATTAAAAAGAAGTGGAACCGATGGCGCATTAAGTTTTATTACTCTGGTTAATGATTGAACACGGAGCGAATCTGGAGATCCTGCTCGGACGATATAGTACTTCTCGAAAGTAAGTTGCAATATTGCTAGTCGAGCCCTGCCATTACTAGGCAGTACCGTCCTCGGTGCTGCTCCGCGACCTGATAAAATCTGTGATCGCAACCTACTTTCGGGAGGTACGAAAAAATCTGAACATTCCCTTAACAAAAGGCTCCCGCAGATTTTTCAAGTGGGGAGCCTTAGAAGAGGTTAAAAAGTGATACTCAGTTGGACGTTGACCGAGTCTCGAGTCAGACCCGGTCGTAGGTCAATCCAATGCCAGAGTCGTCGCGGAAGTCCGGTTCCGTAAACTCCCACTCGATCACCCGACGAAAGCTGGCCGTCGCCCTGCACGTCCTGAAAGACGCCAATGTGACCCAGCAGCGAATCAAATGGCAAGGCAAAGGAAACCTGAAAACGTGCTGAATCCGCATTAAAGAACTCCGTGTACGTAATCGGTATGGTCAGGAGCGGACTCAGCGTTCCGGCTTGTGTGGTATCTATGAAGAGATAATCATTGATCAGAGGCGTGCCACGCCAAACGACAGTTCCGGACAGTGTAACAAATGAGCTGCCGCTCTCGAACAAAGTGTTCAGAAAGTCCAACCAGTCACCGTGTTCTTGCGCAAGGCTGAGTTCTTGATACTCGGAAATGTCTGCTGTCTCCTCACTGGTCGGAAAATAAACCATTACACCGGAGCGAGTATCACCTTCATGGGTGGTTCGGCTGTTGACAACGGCATTGGCAATTGCAGTCTGCACTGATTGACAGGACTGCTGCAGTGCAGGAATGCCGCTGAGAGTCGGATCAGCCATGATTAGATCCGTGAATTCAAGCAGGTCTATAGCCTGAGAATCATCGGTTGCGGAAACCCAAGCCGACTCCCAGATCATGAGTAACTGATTCGAGTACTGTTCCACCTGCGCCGCAAGACTCTGCGCCAAGGCATCCGTCGCATCTGCAAGTTCATCAACTTTGTCGAGTCTGAGCATGGTGCAGGCACTCAATGAATCTCCTTGGTGCAGCGCAGCATGTTCGGTACGGGCAACGATGTACTCTCCAAGTTGCTCACCCGAGATGGCGGGATTGAGAACCAGATCAAGCAGCCAGCGCTCCGCCGCAATGGAGGGATTCTGGCCGGAAAACCACGGCGTGGCCACCATGAAGTCTGCCTTGTCTCTGAACTGATAGGCGACTTCAAGAGTGCTCATGCGTGGCGATAGCCAAAGCAATAAATCGAAATTAACCGGAAGGTGCTCCACTGTGGAAACCTGTTCCAGTGTCGCTTGCATGTCGGGCAGTTTAAGCAACGCATTATTGCCATTGATTTCGTCAAGACATACGCCCTTCCAGCCATCACTATAGCCACTCATCACCAGCATGTACTTTCTTGCCGGATAGCGAGCGACGGAGGAATCCACGAATTGCTTGAGCACCTGCGCCGAAGCCATGTTCTGCTGGCCCCAATCTGAAAGCAGAATGGAGCTGACATCATCATTGGCATCGCGCGGGCGATAGCGAAGATCGTACATCCGGCACGCGCCATCCGTCGCCGGCGAGGCAACCAAGGCAACAACGTGCACCTGCTCCGTCAGGAAAACCTCTTGAAAGCTCTGAACTGTAGAAATCGTATTGGAAATGCCATTAACCACGTCTGCTGCATAATTGCCTGCTCCGTAGAAAAGCACCGTCCACTCGGCAGTGGCATCGGGAGTATCGGAGGCGATAGTTGCTGGGCTGCCATTTTCGTGCTCCAAACTGCACGACACAAACAACCCGGTGGTCAGGCTCAAGAATAGCCAAATCATGAACTTAGAGTAAAATCTCATCGTGTTGGGCTCCTGTGGAATGGTAATCACTTTGAGAGTGTTAACTTGTAGTGATGGATATTTTTTCGTATCTTGTCCGTATTGTTATATCCCCAACCAATACGGAGGTTTCGATGTCTTCATGTCCTC
>JAGVEU010000424.1 GCA_020057985.1 Calditrichota bacterium
GACCACCTCTTGCTACGTGGCTGATAGGATATTACCACGGCTCTGACGTTGCACAGAACAAGTATGGCAGCACCTTAGCTTGGCACTCACTTCATCAACGTCATCTTCTTCGATGAGTGGAAGTCCGCGGCACTGATCCGATACAGATAGATGCCCGACGGCGCTATCATTCCACCCTCATCCTTGCCATCCCACAGAATGGTGTATCGCCCGGCATTTGCTGCGTGACCCTTCATCAGCGTACGGACCTTGACTCCCAGGATATTGTAGATTTCCAATGTTACCGGAGATTCCTTTGGCAAATCAAACCGTATCGTTGTTGACGGGTTGAACGGGTTTGGATAGTTTTGGCCGAGAGAGAAATCGGTCGGAATATCTCCCGCGTCCTCGACCGGCGTGATGTTGAAGTTCCACGTGGTAGAGTCTTTCAAACCACCAGCGTCGGCAAACACAGCAGTAACGGTTTTGGGCGTCCCGTGCAAGTCCGCAAATGTTCGCGTGAATGTGTTGTCACCTGTTTTTTCCGTAGCGCCGTTGACCTTCCATGTGAACGTCAACGGATTTCCATCGGGATCAGATGCGGTGACGGTGAATGTCGTCGCAACGTTTCGTGAAATTGTCGTGGGGTTGCTCGGTGTTCGTGATCCAAAGACCGGCTTTCCGTTGATCGAAACTGTCGCTTTGGCTGTGTCGGCCAATGCCCCATCGCTGGCAACTGCGGTAATTAGATATGGACCGGCAGGGACCGCAGGTGGAATGAACGTTAGAACGCCGGATGCAGAAATGCTCGCTCCACTCGGCGCGTTTGTGAGACTATAGGCAACCGTTGTACCCGCGTCGGGATCGGTTGCCGAATATGCGAAAGTAAGAGTCAGGCCTTGATTGATCGTCGTATCTCGAAGTTTCGAGACAAAGACAGGTTTGCGATTGACGTGAATGACGGTGATCTTAGCACTCGCTGTATCAGCAAGGGCTCCATCACTAACACTGACGACGATATTGGCAACTCCGAGCTGTGCAGAGGACGGCGTCCATGCAAAGAGTCCACCGGTTGAAACCGCTGCTCCGGTCGGTCCGCTCTCAAGCTTGTAAGTGAGTGTGGTCGCTGCATCGGGGTCGGTGGCTGCGTAGGAGAACGAATAGGCGATGCCGTCAGCGATGGTTGTGTCAGGCATCTTCGTTGTAAACGTCGGCTTTCTATTCGTGTGAGCGACCGTAACAGAGACGGACGTGCTGTCTGAAGCATTTCCGAGATCTGTAACCTTTACGCGAAACGAATACGAACCTGCCTGACCGTAGTCGGGAACCCACGTAAATGCGCCAGCCGAGGTGATGGAGGCTCCCGAAGGGGCGCCGCTGAGCGAGAATGCGTGTGTATCAGAAGGAAGGTCAGGATCTGTCGCTGTCGCTGTGAATCGGATCGTGTCCCCCTCAGCGGCGGACTTTCCGCTGACGGGGGACATTGTAGGAGGGCGGTTGACTCGAACATTTCCACTAGCTGTAATTGCACTGGGATTGCCTGATTTGAATGTGAACTCCGTAAACTGAACGGGGCTTGATCCCCCTTTGTTCTTCGCAATACCTTTCAAGTAGAGGAGCACACCGCCTCCTGTCGCTGCTGAAATGCCCGCAGCACCAACCTTCATTTTCCCTGGCCCATTGCCGTTCTTCGTGGCCGTATCTGCACTGGTGAACCATCCTGTCGAGAGCGTCCCGCTCACATCAATTCCATAGAACGACATGATTGTCGTATCGCAGGTAACCACGAAACCATACGCATCGACATTTTGAGCCAGCGAGAGATTATCGACAGAGACCGGAATGCTCAGTTGCGCTCCTGGCAGGACAGTCTGATTTGGTAAGCTCACACGAACTTGCCCATTAAGAACACTCGCCATGGAAACCAGGGCTAGCACCATTGAAAACGCCCGGCTGATACTCAGTACGCCTTTTTTCATTTTGCCTCCAGTTAGTGAGGAATCTGCCCGTCAATTGATTTGTCTTCTTGCTCGCGCTGCCTCTTGGCACCGACCAACAATTTACATTTGCTATTCCACCGCAGCCCCGTTGAACTTCGAACAGCCAATGCACACACTTTAGTTCCTTTTCTCGATGAATATACGAAATACTTTCATAATGTTCGATATTGTTCAGCGATGAACTGAACACCGTAATCGGTCGTGGGTAATCTACGCCGACACTCACTTATTGGGCGTGCCTGGAATCACACAGCGACCCCCATCACACGGCGAGTCATCCTGATCAATCACTACTTCAAAAGAATCAATTTGATAGACTTGACAAATGGCCCCGTGGTCAAACGGCAATAGTATGTGCCGGTCGCGGCGACATTCCCTCTTCCATCGCAACCATCCCATCGAAATGTATGGTAACCCGCCGAGAGATTACCACTGAAGAGAAGGCGGATGAGCTGGCCCTTCATTGAGTATATGGCAAGCTGCGAATAAGCTGACACTGGCAAAGCAACAGGAATATTCGTGCTTGAATTGAATGGATTGGGGTGATTCTGTTTGAGCGCGAATTCTTTTTGAATGAGTCCGCGCTCATCCTGTACGCCAACGAGCAAGAATGCCCATTCGGTCGAATCAGAGAATCCCATTGTATTGCTGTAGACCGCGCGGACAATCTGAGGAGTGACACTACCCTCGAACGCATACGAAAAAGAAGTGTCGATTCCTGATTTGATGGTAGCACCATTAACCATCCAAGCAACTGTCAATGGCAAGCCGTATGGATCGCTTATGCTGATTCGGAAAGAAACCGGCTGCCCAATCGCGACCTCTGAGAGACCCAAAGGTTCTCGGTAGTTCAAATATGGCTTCCTTTCCAAGGGAAGACCCACAGTAACCACATTCGCACCCTGGAAACCATGTGTTGCTTCTGCAACCCGGATAGCAAGGAGCGTATCTTTTTGAGCTGTCACGACCATGTTGTTTGCTCCATAACCGAATCCAGTGCCCAGAATGCTCCAAGGCGCTGCTGAAGAGGCTGCGGATCGAATAATGAACCGAAGGTTCGATGCGGACGATACTCCCACTGCTGGATTTTTGAGAGTTGTTTCCAGATCGAATTGTTGGTCATCGTCAAAGCTTGCAAGAACTGTCGCAACACGCCAAGAGAAAGGCGCGACACCACCAATGACAGAGCCCTGGCCACCATCGAGTGGTAAGCCGGACTTTCCCGGAGGTTGTTGATCAACAAATGAGACCTCGAGGAGTGTTGGCCTTTTTGCCGGATATGAATTTGTAAACGCCATTATCAACGGCCTGTAGGCGTCTGAAGAGCCAGTGGGGAATTCGTATCGCCCATTTGGATACTCGCTGACGCTGCCCGCCCCACCGGTGATCGATTGGCGGATAATCCCCTTCACATGGCTGACACTCGTCGAGGCGACTCCCTGGCGATCGAATCCCTGACCAGTTGCTGTTGAGGAAAGGATAATCGCATGATCGCCCGCGTCAAGAACACCTCTCGCAAAGAACAGAATTGCTCCAGTGCTAAATCTCAAATCTCCACCTCGCAAGAGAAATCCTTGACTGTTGTTCAGCTGAAGGTGGATTGCTGAGGCGCCCCCGGGGAGCGTCAATCCACTATCCGGCAGCGTGACTATCTGCCGATTGCTTCCAGCAAGTGTGATTATGCCATTCGCTCCCGTTGTGTTGCGAAATCCACCCGCAAGAACGGTAAGGCTATCCTTGATTGTGAGGTTTCTAGCAATAAATGACCCTGGTGAACCAAATTCAAGGCCTCCTCGAGGAGCGTCGAGAACAATGCTCCCAACATTCTTGTTGGCATTAAGATAGAGAATGGTTGGATCGGTGTCGCTTGAACCAATGACTGATAGCTTCTCAACTTGGATCGCGGATCCAGATTGGAATTCGATACTTGACGAAGAAACAAAAGAACTCCTTCGGTAGACAAGATTATATCGGGATACAGTGAACTTGCCAGAAGAATTTTGCCCAGCCTTCAATCTGCCGCCACGAACCTCAATCGTCGCCCCCTCTGCCAGCGTTATGTGCTTAGAGCCCCAATCGAGCTCGCCGGCATCCAAGAACAATGTACCACGGATACCAATATCTGCATCAAGGGTGATTACGGCGAGTTCACCGGAGGCAATGGGATTGTTGACATACAGATTGTTGAGCAAACCCGGGGATGAGGGAAGTTCGAGGGCAGTTGTCAGCTTGCCATTGTCCTTGTCGA
>JAGVEU010000120.1 GCA_020057985.1 Calditrichota bacterium
GAATCTCCAAATAGTTGATTCCGCTGATTTTTCCGGTCTGCGGATCATTTCGCCAGTTGATCCGAAACAGATTGAGCGGATGCAGAGCCTGCGAGTCAATTCCCAAAAGCTCTTCCTGAATCTCTTGCGGAATCAGGTGTGGCTGTTTGAGCTGTCGAAACGTCGGCAGGAGGATTCGCCGCTCCCTGGCGCGTTCGAGGCTATGTTTGAGAGAGGTCTCGTTCTGGATATTCCAGTTCCAAGCGTCCAAGGGTTTTCCTAAGGGTCTGTGAGTCTTTTTTCACTACCCTGTAAGATTGGGAATTCTTCTGACTTTGTCAAGGACACTTTAATACTTGTGTAGAATCACGGACATGCAATCCGCGGCGCGAGTTCGAGTCTTACAGTAATAATAACAAATAGTTACGCTATCGTGGGGTCGGGCTCAGTAGACGTTTGCAACGATCTGAACAGTCGAAGTCTGTTCCTCCAGTTTGACTATGAGGCGCAGAGAGAGTATATTTCAACTTTCGAGGGTACGACTCCGTTGTCTGCCTGACAGATCATAAACAGAAACGGGAATTAGCACATGAAGCGTTTTGAAATGCGCGTGGATCCAATCACGCAGGAAGTCTATTACGAGGTTCCGCTCAAGGGACGTACTCTGCTGAATGATCCTTTGCTGAACAAAGGCCATGTCTTTTCGGCACAGGAGCGATATGAGTTTGGTCTGATCGGGCTGATTCCGGACACCTATGGTACGCTCGAAGAGCAAGTGGACCGGAACTATACTCTGATTTGTTCCCGTCCCACGGATCTTGAGAAGTATGTCACACTGATGGGCTTGCGCGACCGGAACGAGACCGTTTACTACGCTCTACTTACGCAGCATGTTGAGGAGATGCTGCCGATTGTATACACGCCCACCGTTGGGCTTGCGTGCCTGAAGATGTCGCACATCATTCGCCGCTATCGAGGGTTATATGTCTCGCCGGGCAATATCAATCACATCGAGAAGATGCTCCTCAATCCGGGAATGCCGAATGTCGGACTAATTGTGGTTACGGACGGCGAGCGAATTCTGGGTTACGGCGATCTCGGTGTGGATGGTATGGGAATTCCGATCGGCAAGACCGCGCTGTATATTGCGGCGGCGGGAATTCATCCGAGTGCCACCTTGCCGATCTGCATTGACGTAGGAACCAATAATGAGCGATTGCTCAATGATCCGCTGTATATCGGCATTCGTCAGCCGCGAATCACAGGAGATGCGTACTATGATGTCATCGAGCGGTTTGTGCAGGGTGTTCGCAGCGTTTTTCCAAGGGCATTACTGCAATGGGAGGATTTTGGCAAGGATCACGCCTTTACGCTGCTGGAGCGTTATCATGACCGGATACTGAGCTTCAATGATGATATTCAGGGCACCGGAACGGTTGCCGCATCCGCGCTCCATACTGCGATGCAAATTGCGGGAAAACCATTCTCTGAACAGCGGATTTGCATCGTCGGTTTCGGTCAGGCAGGGAGCGGAGTGGCGAATGCGATTGCCACCATGATGCAGACGGAAGAGGGACTATCGCTAAGCGAGGCGAGGCGGCGAATCTTTGCTGTGGATATCAACGGCCTGCTCTTGGAGGGTGATCAGGTTGAGCCTTATCAAAAGGATTTCTTGCAGCCACGCGAAGTCATCGCGAATTGGCCCACTCCCAAGAATCGCGCACCGAACATGGCAGAGGTCGTTCGCCACGGCAAAATTACCACGATGATCGGACTTTCAGCGCAGCCGGAGACCTTTAATGAGCCGCTCTTGCGTGATCTTTTCAAGAACACCGATCGCCCGTTTGTGTTTGCACTCTCCAATCCCACTTCGCAATGTGAAGCCACTCCGGAGCTGGTTATGAGAGTCACGAATGGCCGCGCATTGATGGCCACAGGCAGCCCGTTTGCTCCGGTGAAAACAACGGATGGGCATGAGATTCACATTTCACAATGCAACAATCTGTATGTGTTTCCGGGCATGGGACTGGGTGCAATTTGTTGTCAGGCGAGGCGAGTAACACACTCGATGTTTTATGCAGCGAGCCGCGCAATCTCGAATATGGTGACTGCAGAGGAGCGAGCGAAGGGATTGTTATTACCGGAACTCAAGGATATTCGGCGGGTGTGTTTTGAGGTCGCTCTGGCCGTGGCGAAACAAGCGCGAGCCGATGGCACAGGCATGATCGCAACCGATGAGCGGCTTGCGGAAATTATTCGTGCGGCAATGTGGGAACCGCATTATTATCCGTATCGGTATGGAAGACCTTAGGAAAACTTCAAACCTCAAACTACAAACTTGAAAGAAGAGGGTGCAAGCTTCCGAACGAACTGCCTTACAAACTGAAAACTGAAAATCGAAAACTGAAAAAAGTCCAGAGAAAATACTTTTTTGCGGAACGAAATGCCTTTTATACTGTTTCCCGAAAGTAATCCGCCAATGAGCAGTCATTGGCCGCCGAGCAGGGTTAAGGTCTTCCGCAACCCTGCCGAAATCCGAAACCGCAA